>JBDRDQ010000187.1:0-20193 GCA_043820695.1 Gemmatimonadota bacterium
CTCACCTACCTGGCCCGGGCGCCAGCGGGATTATGTGTACGGGTCCCTCTTCCTTAAACACCTTCTGGACCAGCACGGACCGGAGGCCATGGGTGCTTTCGTGGATGCGGTGGCTGACCAGTGGATACCCTACCGTTTGAACGCCGCTGCCAAGGAGGTTTTCGGAGTCTCCTTCACGGATTCCTGGGAGGAATGGAGGACACTCCTTGAAAAGAGGTACGCCGCTCAAGGGGATTCCTTGGAAATGCGGGCTCCGATCACTCGGGGAGAGGCACTGACCGGGGAGGGTTATTACGCCTGGAGTCCGGAGCCCTCGCCGGACGGGCGGGGCTTCGCCTTCGCCCGTCTGGACGGCTGGAGCGATCCTCAGATCCGCTTCAAGAGCCTGGACGATGGCGTGGAGGAAAAGCTGGCCAGAACCAACAACCTTGCTCAGTTCTCCTGGACCCCCACCGGCGAGATCCTTTTTTCCCAACTCGACTACACCGATTCGCACCGCATTCGGGGGGACCTCTATCTCCTGGGCACGGGAGGTGGGGTCACTCAGGTCACCAGGGAAAGTCGACTGGACCACCCCGACGTGGGGCCGGCCGGTGACCGGGCCGTGGCGGTTCAGGAGGGGTTTGGCTCGAATCGTTTGGTGATGGTGGACATCTCCACCGGTCAGGTAGACCCGTTGACGGAGTTCGAGGAACAGGAGCTCTGGGCCTACCCCCGTTGGTCACCGGATGGGCGGTGGATTGCGGTGTCCCGGTGGAGGGCCGGCGCTTACTTCGACGTAGTCCTCCTCACCCCTGAAGGGAAGGTCATCTGGGAGGTCACCGATGATCGGGGAATCGACAACGCTCCGGCCTGGAGCCCGGATGGTCGTTGGCTGCTCTGGTCTTCGGACCGGAGCGGAATTCCGAACCTGTATGCGGTTCCGGTGGATCCGGCATCCGGGGAGCCCGGCCCTTTGCGGCAGATCACCAACCTCCTTGGTGGGGGAGCCTATCCCTCCGTGGATCCGGAAGGGCGCTGGATCTACTACTCCTCCTACCACGCCGACGGTTGGAGGGTGGAGCGAATCCCGTTCAACCCGGAGGATTGGTTTCGGCCCTTCCCAGGTCACTTCACGTTCCAGGGCGAAGGCAGCCCCACTCGGTTTGAAGAGAGAGTGAGTGCTTCGGGAAGAGCGTACAACCCACTGACCACCCTCCGGCCAACCTTCTGGACCCCCCGGTATCGGGAGGGTGATGACGCCGGAGGGACCCGGGTCCTGAACCCCGGATACGGGATCTTCACCTCCGGGGAAGATCTGGTGGGGAGACATGCATTCTCCCTCTTCGGGACCCTCTCCAGCGGGGCGGGCTCCTTCAATGGTGGAGGGTCCTATTCCTTTGGCGGCCTAGAGAACCCTCTTCTCAGCCTTGCGGCCGCTCAGAGTCACGACGCCAGCTCCCGGCCCTGGGCAGGTATCACCGAGGGAGGCGATACGGTGCCCATCTTCCTGGTTGAGCGGGAACGGGCTCTCAGCCTGGGCGCCACCATGGTTCGAAGGAGGTTCCGGACTGAAACGACGGTCAACCTCTCGGCCTCGCATATCTGGGAGGACCGGTTTTTCCTTGAGGAAGACCTCCAGGAGAGTGATCGATTCCGGCTGGGACGGCCCGGGGTCCGTCTGGGAGAAGCCCGGGCTACTCTCACATTCGGGAATGCCAGGAGCTTCCCATTTTCCATCAGCCCCGAAGATGGGGTGGGCGCGTTCATAAGGGCCCGGGCCAGGCGGGATCTGACTCTGTCGGATTCCCTGAGGGAGGTGGCGGGATGGGATCGATCCTTCCAGGATCTGGTCGGGCATGTCGCTGCTTACAAGGGATTCCGGGGGCCCGGCTTCGGGAATCACGTCTTTGGCTTCCGGGCGTGCGGGGGGGTGGCCGCCGGTCCCGGAGCCGACGCCTCACACTTCGAGGTCGGTGGGGCCTCGGGAGCGAACCTGCCCGTCGAGTTCCTGAGCCTGGGTCACGGACTGCTCTTCCCCGTCCGGGGGTACACCACCGCGAGCCGCTGGGGCCGGTTCGCCTGGTCGGCCACCGCCGAGTACCGTTTTCCGATCATGCTCGTGAATCGGGGCGCCGGGCTCTTTCCCCTTCACCTGGACCGGATCAGCGGATCCCTGTTCTTCGACGGGGGCAATGCCTGGGGCCCGGAGCTGGACGTTCACGGGTTCAATAGTCCCCGCCGGGATGCCCTTGCTTCGACAGGGGCGGAGCTCCTGGTTCGGGCCCTGCCTCTCTGGTTTCAGAGCCTGACCTTACGGGTAGGAGTGGCCTTCCCTCTGGTGGAGGTTGATCCCTCCCGGGAGAGGGACGGCGCCCGCGTCTACCTCCGGATGGGCCTCTCTTTCTAAGATCCGTTCCGGAAAACGGGCGTGGCCGCAGGCCATTTCCAGGACCCGGATTTTTGGTGTTTTTTGGTGCTTGACCCCCATATCTAGTGGTCGTAGTTTGAGAATGCCGCAAGATTTTGTGGTCCCGAAGGTTTTCCACGCCGAAGTGCCGCTGGGGAAAGGGCGAATCCCCGGTTTTCGACGCTGTGGATCTTCCTTTTCCAACGATTTTCCACAGAGTTTTCAGGGAGAACGCTGCCAATGACCCGACCCTCCTGGTCCGCCGATGAGCCGTTCATCTTCGATGACCAACTCCCAGACGACCTACCTATTCCAGAGTTGACGGAGAACGCACGCATCGTTCTTGGGAAACGGTACTTGAAGAAAGACGAGCTCGGAGAGGTGGTGGAGGAGCCAGAGGTGATGTTTTGGCGGGTGGCTTACACCATTGCCAAGGAGGACGCGAGGTTCGGCGCGTCCGAGGCGGCTGTTGAAGAGGTGGCCCGGCAGTTCTACGACCTCATGACCAACGGGAAGTTCGAGCCCAACTCCCCCACCCTGATGAATGCGGGCCGGCCCCTGGGTCAACTATCGGCATGCTTCGTTCTCCCTGTGGATGACGCCCTTTCCAATGGCCAGAGCGGGATTTATGACACGCTGAAATCCATGGCGTTGGTCCACCAATCGGGGGGAGGAACGGGATTCGCCTTCTCCCGCCTCCGGTCCACCGGCGACACGGTTCGATCCACCATGGGGGTGGCCTCCGGCCCGATCTCGTTCATGACCCTCTACGACGCCTCCACCGAGGTGGTGAAGCAGGGAGGCACCCGGCGGGGCGCCAACATGGGGATCCTCAGGGTGGACCACCCGGATATCCGGGGGTTCATCACCTGCAAGGAAGACACATCCAAGATCACCAATTTCAACATCTCGGTCGCCATCACCGACGCCTTCATGGAAGCGATGGGGATGGGGGAGGAGTACGACCTGGTGAACCCCAGGACCGGGGAGGTTGCGGGGAGGGAGAACGCACAGGAGATCTTCGACCTCATCGTGAAGGGGGCCTGGCAGACGGGCGAGCCCGGAGTCTTTTTCGTGGACCGGGCCAACGAGTTCAACCCGGTTCCCCACCTCGGCTCCTACGAAGCCACGAATCCCTGCGTCACCGGTGACACCTGGGTCCAAACTGCCGAAGGACCGAAGATCGTCCGGGACCTGGTCGGGATTCCGTTTACTGCGAGAGTCGGCGGGGAGGACCACGCGTCCGGACCCCAGGGCTTTTTCTCCACCGGAAGGAAACCAATTCTGAGGGTGAAGACGGTGGAGGGGCCTGAAATCCGGCTCACCGCAGACCATCTGATCCAGCGGGCGGCCGCTCGGACCCGGTACCGGATTCAGGAGGAATGGTGTCCGGCCGGGGAGTTGGGGGAAGGTGACCGGATCGTCCTGAACGACCACAGGGCGTTGCCGGCGTGGGCTGGGGCCCATTCTCGAGAAGAGGGCTACCTGTTGGGGCTTCTCTTGGGAGATGGAACCCTGAAGAAAGACGAGGTCGTCCTCTCCGTCTGGGAGAGCGCGGTGGTGGTGAACGGGAGTGAGAACCCCTCGGACCAGGGAATTCGGGCTGTCATGGCCGAGGCGGAGCGGTGCGCCCGTACCCTCCCGCATCGGGCGGACTTTCGCGGATGGACTGCCGTGGCGGGAAGGGGAGAACACCGCCTTCGTCTTTCCTCCCTCCGGGATCTGGCTTTCAGTTTTGGAATGGGGCCGGAAGGGGCGGGCAAGGCGATCACGCCAGCCATGGAGAAAAGCTCCAGTGAGTTTTATAGGGGTCTGCTGAGGGGGCTCTTCGATGCTGACGGATCCGTGCAGGGGGGCAGGGAGAAAGGCGCGAGCGTTCGTCTCTCTCAGTCGGATCTTCCCGTCCTCGCCGCCGTCCAGCGCATGCTGCTTCGCCTGGGAATATTCTCCACGATCTATCTCGATCGTCGCCCCGCGGGGTTTTCGGTGCGTCCGGACGGAAAGGGTGGAAAGGGTGGAAAGGGTGGAAAGGGCCGCTACCCCACCCGGGCGCAGCATGAGTTGGTAGTGTCAAATGACAATTTGGCGGTTTTCGCCGAGTTGGTGGGCTTCGGAGACGCCCGGAAGGCGGGGGGATTGGAGACTCTCCTCAGATCCTACCAACGGACCCTCAACCGGGAGCGATTTCTCGTTCGGGTGGCCAAGGTGGAGGCGGTGGGAGAGGAGGAGGTGTTCGACGTCCAGATTCCGGGCATCAACGCCTTCGACGCCAACGGGCTGGTGGTCCACAACTGCGGAGAACAACCTCTTCTCCCCTACGACGTGTGCAACCTGGGCAGCATCAACCTCGGGGGTTTTGTCCGGGAGAGCTTCCGATGGGGCGATGATCCGGAAGAGGGGGTGGACTGGGATGGGCTCCGGCAGGTGGTGCATCTCTCCACCCACTTCCTGGACAATGTCATCGACGCCAATCGGTACCCGCTCCCCGAGATCACCGAGCTGGCTCAGCGAATTCGCCGGGTGGGGCTGGGTGTCATGGGGTGGGCGGACATGCTCGTCCGTTTGGGCGTTCCCTATGACAGCCCGGAAGGCGTTGAAATGGGCCACCTGGTCATGGGTTTCCTGAACGAGGAGGCCAGGCTCGCTTCGGAACGGCTGGCGGAGGTTCGGGGCGTTTTTCCTGAGTGGGAGCGATCCATCTGGGGTCCTGGCCATTCCTGCGCCCGGAGCCCCGCTGGGGAACGGATTCGACCGGAACGGCGGTTGAGGAATTGCAATCTCACGACGGTTGCCCCCACCGGGACCATCTCCATTTTCGCGGGGTGCTCCGGCGGGATCGAACCCCTTTTCGCAGTTGCCTTCATGCGGAAACAAGCCGGCGCCCTCATGCCGGACGTCAATCCGGACTTCGTCCGCATCGCCAAGGCCCAGGGGTGGTACTCCGAGGAGCTCATCGAGCGGATCGCGACCGAAGGCCATATTCATTTCGATGGAGTGCCCAAGGAGATCCGGCGGGTCTTCGTCCCCTCCCACGACATCCTTCCCGAGTGGCACGTGAGGATGCAGGCTGGCTTTCAGGGGCACACGGACTCCGCCATATCGAAGACCACGAATTTCTCTCAAGAGGCCACCAAGGACGATGTCAGGGAGATCTATCAGCTGGCGTTCTCCCTGGGTTGCAAGGGGGTGACCGTCTATCGGGACGGCTCCCGGCCCGAGCAGGTTCTCTCTACCGGCAAGACCACCCAGCTGGGAGAAACGGCGGAGATGGCGGCCCAGCGGGTGGAGCTGGCACAGGAGTTGGCGGATGCCAGAGAAGAGGTGCACCGCCTGCACGGGCTGCTGGAGGAAGCACAGGGAGAGTTGACGGAACGAGACCGCACGGCCGCTGCCGCTCGACGGAAGCGACAGCGTCCTCCTGTGCTCAGGGGTCGTACCCTGAAGATGAATTCCCCCCTGGGGGACATTTACGTCACGATCAACGAGGACGCCGCCGGACGGCCCTTCGAGGTGTTCTGCACTCTGGGCAAAGCCGGTGGAGCGGCGTTCGCCGATGCCGAGGCCATGGGCCGACTTATGTCCTTGGCGTTGCGTTCCGGTGTTCCCATCACCTCTCTTCGGGACCAACTCAGGGGGATTTCCTCCGACCGGGCGGTAGGGGTGGGTCCCAACAAGGTCCTTTCGGCGCCCGACGCGATCGGTCAGGCCATCGAGCGCTACCTGGAGGAGCAGGCCGGGATCCAGGAGGAGCTGCCAATGCACATATCTGCTCCCCTTTCCCAAGCCCGGGCGGAAGTCCAGACTGCTCCCAAGAGCTATCACGGGCTCCGTGAACATTTCATGGGGAGCTGCCCCGACTGCGGTTCAGGTCAGCTGGCTTATGAGGAAGGTTGCATGAAGTGCCACGTTTGCGGCTACAGCGAGTGCGGATAGCACGGGGCTGACCTGCCCCCCCCCCGGAGGGTTCCGGCCCCGCTGGCCTGGCCAGCGGGGCTTCTGTATTGGTAGCTTCAAAGCCATGAATCGATTCATAGCTTTTTTCCTGTTGATGGGTTTCCCGGCAGCGTGTGGCCAGGAATCGGGCGAGGCTCCCCCCCCTGCCAACACCCGGGTGGTGGCTCGACCGGCTTTCGACGGGCAGGCCGCCCTGGCGTTGGTCCGGACACAGGTCGAATTCGGCCCTAGGGTGCCGGGTCGGGAGGGGCACCTGCGGCAGCTGGAATGGATGACGGAGCTTCTGAACCAGTGGGCCGACACCGTGGAGACCCAACCGCTCGAGCACCTGACAGGGGCGGGGCAAACCCTGGCCCTGACCAACGTCCTCGCCCGGTTCAACCCAGAAGCGGAACACCGAATCCTGCTTTTGGCCCACTGGGACACCCGTCCCTGGTCCGACCAGAGCCTGGATCCGGCGGAACGGGAAGTCCCTGTTCCCGGGGCCAATGACGGCGCTTCGGGAACCGCCATTCTTTTGCACCTGGCCCAACTCATGGCCCAGGATCCGCCTCCAACGGGTGTGGACCTCCTTTTCGTGGACGGCGAGGACTATGGGCCGGGCACCGAGGACATGTTCATCGGGTCTCGGCACTTTGCTCGGAACCTTCCAACGCCGCTTCCCTGGGCCTACGGTCTCCTCCTGGACATGGTCGGTGACCAGGACCCTCGCTTCCCCGTCGAAGCCAATTCGGCAGAAGCAGCGCCCCGCCTTGTTCAGAGAGTGTGGGGCCTGGCCCAGGATCTTGGCTACGGGCCTTACTTCCCCACCCGGGTGGGCCCCAGAATCATGGACGACCATGTGCCGCTGAATGAGGCCGGGTTGCCCACGGTGGACATCATCGACTTTGAGTACGGCCCAGGAAACCGCTTGTGGCACACCCCTCACGACACTCCGGAGAACGTCAGCTCGGGGACGCTGGGGATGGTCGGGGATGTGGTGACGGAGTTGGTCTATCGGGGGGGGTGACCCGACGGTCAACTCTCAGGGAATGTCATTCAACTCAATCTAGACCGGAAACGATCATGGGATCCGCTACAGATACGGTGAAGGTGGCAGTGATTCAGTGCGCTCCCCTCCCCTTTGACAGGGAGGGAAGCGTCGAGAAGGTCATCAGATTTACCAAAGATGCGGGAGAGAAAGGGGCAAAGTTGGCCCTCTTCCCGGAGGCATACGTCGGGGGGTATCCCTGGGGGTTGGCCTTCGGGACCGCCGTCGGGGGAAGGAGCCCCGCGGGGCGAAGAAGCTGGGAGCGCTACTGGGCCACAGCCATCGACGTGCCCGGACCCGAGACGGATCGCCTTGGGGTAGCCGCACGAGAGGCGGACCTGTACCTGGCGGTAGGAGTCATCGAACGAGACTCCACCTACAGCCGGGGGACTCTTTTCTGCACCCTTCTCTACTTTGGGCCCGACGGAAGGCTTTTGGGAAAACACCGTAAACTGAAGCCTACCGCGGCGGAGCGGTTGATCTGGGGGGAGGGGGATGGCAGCACCCTCCCGGTGATTCCGACACCCTTCGGTCGAGTGGGGGGGCTGATCTGTTGGGAGAACTATATGCCCCTGGCCCGGATGACCATGTACGGCAAGGGGGTGGACATATACCTGGCTCCCACAGCCGATGCCCGGGAACGGTGGCAGTCCACTCTCCAACACATTGCCCTGGAGGGTCGGTGCTTTGTGCTGGGTTGCAACCAATTCGTGACTCGGGACATGTACCCTGAGGACCTGGAGATCAAAGAGGAGTTGGAGGCCTGGCCGGAGACCCTCTGTAGAGGGGGAAGCGCCGTCTACAGCCCTCTGGGGGACCTCCTGGCGGGACCGCTCTGGGATGAGGAGGGGGTTCTCCTGGCCGACCTGGATTTGGGCGAGCTCGCCCGTGGGAAGTTCGATTTCGATGTCACCGGGCATTACGCCCGCCCCGACGTCTTCCATCTCTGGGTCAACCAGGAGCCCCAGCTTCCCGTCGATCTGGATGCGGGCCCGGAGTAGCCCGTCGTCCGCCGGGGCTCTTTGGCCCTGGGCTCCCTGGGGGCTGGCGTTGGTTCTCCTGGCCGTGGGGTTCAGCATCTGGGAACCTTTCCCCCCTGGAATCTGGCATGATGACGGGGTGTATGTCCTTCTGGGTCATTCCTTGGCGGAGGGGGAGGGCCTCCGTTACGTGGGGGTCCCTGGGGCTCCGTTGGCGCCCAAGTTCCCGCCCCTCTTCCCACTCTTCCTGGGCCTGATCTGGCTCCTCTTTCCCAGCTTTCCGGAGAACATTCCCCTTATGGGGGCCTTCAATCTCGTCGTGGCGGCTCTGGCATCAGGCGTTTTCGCCACCTATCTGGGGAAGGTCCTCAAGCTGTCGGCGCCGCTGGCCCTCTCTACCACTGCCCTCATCTGGGGCTCCGCCCACCTCTGGAGGGTGGCGTCGGTGCCGCTCTCGGAGCCCCTCTTCCTCGTTGGCATCCTTCTGGCCCTCTGGGCTGGGGGAAGGATGGAGGCGAAGAAGGGAATCGGTCCCGTCGTCCTGTTCTTGCTGGCGGGAGGATGTGCTCTGTACGCCCGAACCCTCGGGATCGGGGTCTTGGTAGCTGGGGTTGGAACCCTCCTGCTCGCCGGACGGAGGAGGGCAGCTTCCTGGACCCTTCTCGGGACGCTGGCTCTCTCCCTTCCCTGGCTCCTATGGAGCGGATGGGCTGCTCGCTCCATCCCCGAACCCCTCCTGGACACCCTGGGGCCCTACGGTGGGTGGTTGACTGGCCAGATCCTTCACTACCCCTCTGATTTTGCCCATTTCGTCCTGGCCAACGCCGGCCAGCTGCTGGGCGAAACCATCACCCTTCTCGTCCCGGGGACTCCGATCCCTCCCCTCCTCCTGGGATTGGTGATGGTGCCGGTCCTCCTCCTTGGCCTGTGGGAGCTCTTCAAGCGAAGCAGGGTCCTTCCTCTGACCCTTTTCTTCTCCTTCGGGATCCTCCTTCTCTGGCCCTTCCGGGAGCTTCGACTCCTCGTTCCCTTTCAACCGCTCCTGATGCTGGGTGTGGTGATGGGCTTCAGGCGGCTGGTGTACACCAAGAGCCTGCCCGCAGGAGTTCGGGTGCCGGCGGCTGTGGTGGCCCTAGGCTGGGTCGTCCTCTTCGCGTCGGTGTCTATCTTCCGCCTTGGCAGCGGATGGTCGGTGGAGCCCTATCAAATCCGGTCGGCGGCCCTGATGGACGCGGTCAGGGCGGTGGAGGAGAAAACTCCTCCGGACGCCGTCGTGGGGGCGCCGGAGCTTTGGCCGGGAATCCACCTGTTCACGGGCAGGACCGTGGTCCCCAGCGCCCGCTTTCGTCCGTTTTCAGGGGGGGATCCCATCGAGGGAACCCCGGAGCAGCAGTATGAGATTTGGATCGGGTCCGGTGTGACCCACATTCTGGTGGAGCAGGGTGGCCGCATTCACGGGGCCGCATTGGACCGAGTGGATGCCCTGTGCCCACCCGGAACCGTTCAGCTGTTGGACTCCCAACCCGGCCAGTTTCTGGTGGCCCTGACATGGGATTCCGCGTGCCAGGAGCGTGTTCTTCGGGCGGGGAGCGGGGAGGGCTAGAAGCTGATATTCCCCTTTTGGGAGGTGTCCACCTGCTCACCAATCTCCCCTTTGAGCAGAACCGTCTCGATCTGCGTGTAGAGGAATTCCCGGGCTTTGGGGTCCCGGGGATCGAGTCCGTAATGGTTCATGAGAGTGGTTTGATGCACCAGCCAATCAGCCCAGCAGGACTGGCAGATTTCCTCGTGCACCCTCTCCCCGACGGGGTTTCGAAAAGGGGCCTTCTCGAGCTTTGAAGCGTCCTTCCGGCAACGGCGACAGCGAATGGTATCCACAGGAACCTAATGGCTGAGGGGTGATCAAGTGGTGGCTCGAGCAGGGATAAGACACCCAAAACCGCTCCTTCCGTCAAGTGAGGGTTGAGACGTGACCAACACCATCTTCCTCGGCACCGGCTTCTACGTACCCGATCGTGTCGTCACCAATCAGGAGCTCACACTTTGGATGGACACCTCCGATGAGTGGATCCGGGAAAGAACAGGGATTCGGGAAAGGCGTTGGATTCCGGAAGGTGAAGGACTCACCGGTGCCGAGATGGCACGGCGAGCGACGGACATGGCACTCGATGCCGCAGGTCTGGAGGGTTCCCAGATCGACGCCATCATTCTGGCGACGTTGAGCTCGGACCACTCCTTTCCCGGAACCAGCGCCTTCCTCCAGGCGAAGCTCGGACTTCCCGGGGTGCCGGCTTTGGACATAAGGACCCAGTGCACCGGGTTCGTTTACGGTCTTTCAATCGCCGACGGCTGGATACGCTCCGGACAATACCGGACCATCCTTCTGGTGGGAGTGGAAATCCAGTCCACGGGCCTCGACCTCTCTACACAGGGGCGGGACATGGCCGTCCTTTTCGGGGACGGAGCGGGCGCAGCGATCCTGGGGGCTTTCGAGGGGGAGGGGAGGGGGATCCTCTCAACCCATCTTCACGCTGACGGGCGTCATGCGAAGACTCTCTGGTGTGACGTGAGTTCCTCTTTCAAGCATCCCCGGATTTCCCCTGAGGACCTCGAGAATGGGCGGACTTTTCCCCAGATGGAGGGCCGGGAGGTCTTTAAACACGCCATCAGCCGTATGCCCGAGGTGGTCTTGGAGGCCCTCGAAGCGAATCGGTTGACCTCCGACCAACTGGACCTGGTCATCGCACACCAAGCCAATGCCCGCATAACCGAAGGGGTTCGAAGGAGATTGGGCATCTCCGAGGACCGGATGTACAACAACATCCAACGTTACGGAAACACAACAGCGGCGAGCATTCCCATCGCCCTCGCGGAAGCCGTACGAGAGAGGCGATTGTCCGAGGGTGATCTCCTCTGTCTGGTGGCATTCGGGTCCGGGTTCACCTGGGGAAGTGCTCTGGTGCGCTGGTGACCCGACAAGGAGGCCCCGGTAGACGACCCCTGGGAGCAGGGTTAATTTTATTGGCTTGCGAAACCCCGGTTTTCCGGCACGGACCCGGGGCGGGACGAGATCCCAGGACAGAAACCCACGGTTTGAGATCAGAATGCTCACCAAGAAACAGCTAGGACACCTCGAAAAGAGGCTCATGGACGAGCGGGCCAGGGCACAGAAAGCCCTGGGGCTTTTTGATGAGATGGCCAAAGCCGACAGAGAGTCGGGTGACTCTACGCTCGCCGCTTATACCGATCATATGGCGGATCAGGGCACCGAGGCCATGGAGCGGGAAAAGGCCGCCCTCTTCGCCACGAAAGAAGGCCGGTATCTTTACCGCATCGAGGGGGCTCTTCGCCGCATGTACCAGGACCCGAAAACGTTCGGCAACTGCCACACGTGTGGGAAGGAAGTGGGCTTTCAGCGCCTGGATGCTCTTCCCCATGCCCGCTACTGCATCGATTGCAAGGTGAAGGAAGAGGAGGAATCGGCCTGATTGGGCCGAACCGCCCATCACCTTCCGAAACGCGCCCGGGACCCGGCCTCCTCGCCGGGTCCCGGTTTTTTTTTCACCTTAGCGCGAGGTAGCCGAAAGGGTGGCTCCCAGAAAGCTCACTTCCCTAGGATTTGGAGGATCTCCAATCCTAGGATTCCGGCCTGCCAGCCCCTCAGCCCCGGCACCGCATGTAGGGCCTCGATGGAACGGGGACCGGACCGGATGATCTCATTGATCTGGGCATTGGAAAGGAGAACCCCCTTTTCCAGGCCCAGATCTTGAGCTCGGGCGCTTCTCAGATCCCTGACCGCGTCTGCCATGGCCTCTTCCTCCGGCGTGAACCGACCCAAGCCGTTCCGATTTGCCGGGGGGAAGGGCAGGAGGGCGCTATCGGGTAATCCATCCACCTGACCCAACTTCTCCAAGAGCTCCTCGCCATGCATACGTGCCAGGCGGGGTGACATCCCCTTCAGATTGGCCAGCGCATCGATGGAGTCGGGCCTTTCCATGACGATGGCTGCCAGAGTCGGGTCCCCTACCACCCGAAAGGGCGCCCGATCCCAATCTCTGGCTACGCCGTCCCTCCACGCCAGCACTGCCCGCAGTAGCGTCACATGCCGGGGCCTGAGGTGCCTGGCGCCCTTGAATCGGGTCACGGGGTCGGTCTGGTCTTCTTCCCACTGAATCTCCTCTAGAAACCGGAACTCATCCTCGGCCCAAGCTCCCCGTCCCTTATCCTCGATCTCCCGGGTCAGGGCCTCGGCAAGGGCCAGGAGATGCCGTGTATCGCCAGCGGCATATTCCAACAGCCCATCCGGAAGGGGTCTTTGGGCCCAGTCCGCCCGCTGGTGCTCCTTGGAGAGCTTGATTCCCATGTGCTCCTCGAGGAGAGCCGCCAACCCTATCGAGGTCGCACCGAGAAGGGTGGCGGCGGCCTGTGTGTCGAAAAGGCCCCGAACCCGGATACCCAGATCCCGGTGGAGAAGCCGGAGATCGAAATCGGCGCCGTGCATAACCACCTGGATCTCGGGGTCTTCCAGGACAACCCTGAGGATGTCCGCCGGGTCGGCGGCCAGGGGATCGAACAACAAGGTCTCATCGGGCGTGGAGAGCTGGACTAGACAGAGCCTGTCCGTGTACCGGTGGAATCCTGCGGCCTCGCAATCGAGGGCTATCCTGGACTGGGACCGGAGCAGGGTGGAGACATCGAGAAGAGCAGAGTCGTCGGCGATAAGGCGATAGGTCATGGATCCCCGGTACTCTCCAGGGGTTTCTGGGTTCCTGAAATCTCCGGGACGTCGAACGGACCCCTTCCGTCCCGGCCTCGGGACCCATACGATGCGAGGAGATCGTCTTTAAATCCACCCTCTTGGGCAAATTCCGGCTTCGGACGCCTCAGGAGTCCAGCGTGAAACTCACTTTTCTCGGGACCGGGACCTCCTTCGGTGTGCCGGTAATCGGGTGCCATTGCCCCCGGTGCACCTCGAAAGATCCCAGGGATCGCCGGACCCGGCATGGTGCGGTACTCGCCCTTCCGGGGGGCTACCTTCTGGTGGATGCACCGCCCGAGCTACGCCTTCAGCTAGTTCGGGAAGGCATCGATCATATCGATGCGGTCTGGATCACCCACCTTCATGCGGACCACGTCCACGGCGCCGATGATCTGCGGATCTTCCGTTTTCGGGCGAAAAGGGACATGCCGGTCCACTGTCCCGAAGGCTCCCACCATGAGCTACTGAGACGGTTCCCCTACATTTTCGACGAGGCGATCCACCCTCCTCCGGGAAGCACCATCCCTCAGTTCCGCCTCCGCGGGTTCAAGGCCTTCGATCCCCAGGAGATCCTGGGGCGGGAGTTCCTGCCGATTCCGGTTCCTCATGGCCCAACCACGGTGTATGGGTTCCGGGTAGGGTCGCTGGGGTACGTGACGGACGCCAAGGCCCTCCCTCCCCGGACCCTGGAGGCTCTCAGGGGTGTTCGGACCCTGGTTCTCAATGCACTCTGGCGGGGTAACCCCCATCCCACCCACTTCAACGTGGAGGAGGCCGTGGAGGCTGCGGTGGCGGTGGGGGCGGAGCGGACCTATCTGACTCATATGACCCATGAGGTCGGACACCAGGAGTTGCTGGACTGCCTACCGCCTGGGGTGGAGCCGGCCTTTGACGGGTTGACCGTCGAGATTCAGGAGGATTGAGGCTTCCTTTGAGGTGAACCCCAGCTAGAGGTGAACCCCAGCTAGAGGCGAACCCCAACCCATGGGATGGATGAGATGAAATCGGTGACCTTGGACTACGCCAATATGCTTTCCCCGAATCTTGGGGGCAGGGGGATGGACCCCGTGGAGTTGACGGGGGGCCGGGCCGAAGCCTTTCGAGAGGCATACGAGGATGTGGAATCCAGACGGCAGTCGGGGGAGATGGGCTTCTTTTCCCTTCCGGATGCTTGGGAATCGGCCAAGGCCGTTCAGGAGTTGGCCGACGGGTTTGGTCAGTGGTTCGAGAACCTGGTGGTGCTGGGGATCGGGGGGTCGGCCCTGGGCACCACTACGCTGAGGGATGCTCTCCTGGGTCCCCATTGGAACGAGCTGGATGAGGAGGGCCGGGATCACTATCCCCGCCTCTATGTCCTGGACAATGTCGATCCCAGGACCGTCTCAGCCCTCCTGGACCGGCTGGACCTGAGGCGGACCTTGTTCAACGTGGTCAGCAAGTCGGGCTCCACCGCCGAAACCATGTCTCAGTACATGGTGGTGCAGGGCCGTCTCCATGAGATCCTGGGGGAAGCTCCGACGCGGGGGCATTTTCTTTTCACGACCGATCCCGAGTCCGGGATCCTCAGAAAAATCGCCAATGAGGAGGGGGTCCCTGCCCTGGAGGTCCCGTCCAACGTCGGCGGACGGTTCTCCGTTCTCTCCGCCGTGGGACTCCTTCCGGCGGCGGTCGTGGGAATCGACATCATGAAGGTTCTGGACGGTGCCCGGGATATGGCGGAACGGTGCCGGACCCCCGTCCTCGGAGAGAACCCCGCAGGGCTTTTGGCCACCCTTCTCCACCATGCAGACACGGCGCAAGGAGCTCCGATCCAGGTCCTCATGCCCTATTCCGACCGACTTCGATCTTTCGCAACATGGTTCCAACAGCTCTGGGCCGAATCGCTGGGGAAGGCCCGGGACCGGGAGGGGAGGGAAGTGAATCTGGGGCCCACGCCCGTGCCGGCCCTTGGAGCCACGGATCAGCACTCTCTTCTTCAGCTCCTCATGGAGGGCCCACGGGACAAGGTCGTGCTCTTCATGGGAGTGGGTGGGGCTGAAGACCCCGTGAAGATTCCTGCCATCCGTCAGGAGTTCTCGGCTTTGAGCTACCTTGGGGGCCATACGCTGGCGGACCTTCTGGATACCGAGCGGAAAGCCACTATGGAGGCACTCCGCCAGCAGGGGCGTCCCAACCTCTCCCTGGAGGTGGAGGACCTCACCCCCCGGGCCCTTGGCGAGCTGTTCATGCTCTTCCAGATCGCCACCGTTTTTGCCGGAGCCCTGTACGGTGTCGATCCTCTCGATCAGCCCGGCGTGGAGCTGAGCAAGGCGCTAACGTATGGCCTTTTGGGGAGGGAAGGGTTCGACCGACCCCACCTGGGGATCGGCGACCATGACTGGAGGGTATGAGCCCTGGTGACTATTTTAGAGAATCCAGGATGCCCCGGGGGAGGATCGGTGGCTTCTTGCTCCAAGTCCCCCATTCAAGGAGAGTCCAATGCGTGATCAGAATGAATCGCCCTATATCGTCATCGAGCGGGAAGGGGGTGGGGGGATCGGGCCCTTCATTCTCGGGGCCTTGGTGGGCGCCGGTTTGGCCCTTCTCTTCGCCCCAAAGACAGGTGAAGAGACCCAGGAAGAGATCAAATCCAGAGCCATCAAGCTCAAGGATGTGGCCCAGGAGCGTGTGCGGGACGCCCAAACCAACCTGGAAGGCCGGCTGAGCACCGCTCGGGAGCACCTCCAGGCTCGGGTTGAAGACGTTCGGGAGGCGGTGGAGTCGGGCCGCAAAGCAGCCGTCGAGGCTCGGAGTGATCTGGAGCAGAAGCTGGAACGTTCGAAGGCAGCCTACAGGGCTGGAATCGAAGCCGCCCGAGAAGTCGGAGCCGGCGCGGATGTAGAGACTCCTGAGGAAGTTGGGGAACCGGAGGAGGGGGCTGAGGCATAGGGGCCCCTTTCGTTCAGAGGGATGATTCCCTATGACCGAGTTCCGGGGCCATGCTCAGCTGCTTCCCCCTGAGCCGGGCCGGGCTCGGCGTTCCCGGGACTTCCTTCTGCGAGTCCTCTCGAAAGCCGAGGAAGACAACATCTTTTTCATGGCCGGGGCCATCACCTTCAACCTTCTGGTGGCCCTGGTTCCCCTCATTCTGCTTTTTATCGGGATCTCGGGGTTCGTTCTCAAATCCCGGTTCCCTGACCCTGCGTCCGTCCTGATTCCCTTCCTCCTGGGGAACCTCCCCACCGTGGGGGGGGACGTGGATCTGACCACTCGGGTCCAGGGCGTCATCGACTCCTTGGTGGCGGACCGTGCGAGTTTCAGCCTGGTGGGCTTCCTGGTCTTTGTCTGGATCTCTACCCGCTTGGTAGGGACCCTCAGGACGGCTCTCCGGGAAGTCTTCGACTTTTCCCATGGACGGGGAATCATCCGCGGGAAGCTCTTCGACGCAAAGATGGTTGTTGTCGGGGGGCTCCTCTTTATTCTGAACATCGGTATTACGGTGGCCCTGAATACGGCGGAGGAGTTCGGGATAGGCCTTACCGGCCTGGAAGGGC
Source organism: Gemmatimonadota bacterium (assembly GCA_043820695.1). Classification (GTDB taxonomy): domain Bacteria; phylum Gemmatimonadota; class Gemmatimonadetes; order Longimicrobiales; family Gaopeijiaceae; genus JABDNZ01. The sequence continues at coordinate 16,646 of JBDRDQ010000187.1, forward strand.
CCGGCCTGACTCTTTTCCGCCAGACCACCGCCCAATTCCTGGCCTTCGTCTCCATCTGGATTCTGTTTCTCCTGATTTATCGTTATTTCCCGCCCAGGAAGATCCCCTGGAGGACAGCGCTGACGGCAGCCACATTCACGGGGGTTCTGTTCGAAGCGACCAAGTACCTCTTCTCCTGGTACCTCACCAGCGCCGCCAATTTCAGCACTGTTTACGGAGGCCTCACCAGCGCTGCCATCCTCTTTTTCTGGATCTATTACGGGGCGGTAGTGTTTATTCTCGGTGGCGAAGTGGCCCAGGTGTATACGATGAGCCGCACCCGGCGGCTCCACGCATCCAGCCCCGTCCCCTTGGGCAATGGTTGATTCCACTCCTAAAAAGAAAGTGGTGGCCTCGAACCGAAAGGCCCGCCACGAGTACGAGGTCCTTGAGACCTTCGAGGCGGGGTTGGTCCTGAAGGGCCCCGAGGCCAAGTCCCTGCGGGAAGGGAAGGTGGGTTTTCAGGATGCCTACGCACGGGTGGAGGGTGGGGAAGTGTGGCTCCATAGCCTCCACATCTCCCCGTATGAACAGGCCAACCGGTACAACGAAGACCCCCTGCGGCCCCGGAAGCTCCTCCTGAACCGGTACGAGATCCGGAAGCTTATTGGAAAAGTGGAGGAGAAAGGGCTGACCCTCATACCTCTGGACATCTATTTCCGGAGAGGACGTGCCAAGGTGACCCTGGCCCTGGCCAGAGGGCGGAAGACGTACGACAAGCGGGAGAAACTGAAGAAGAAAACGCAGGACGACGAAGCTCGCCGGGCCATGGATTCACACGGCCGATGAACCCTTTTCACCCCGCGACATGACCACCAAGCAACTCGTTCGATGGGCCTGCAATGGCTCACCCATCGCCATGGCCTGGCTGGCCATTCTCGTTCTGCCCCTGCAGGCCCGACCCGGGCAGGAGTCCATTTCCGTCCGGGTTCAAACCCCGACCGGATTCCTGAGTCCGGCTTTGTCCATAGTGACCGAGCGTGGCTTCGCGGCCGCATCGGCGGTAGAATTGGCCCGGCTGGGGTGGACCGTGGATGAATCGGCGGGCCAGGTCATCGCGCGTTGGCGGGGTGGGTCGCTTACCGTGGAAATCCGGCCTGACACGCCCTTCCTTTCCTGGGGTGGGGAAGGGGTCCACCTGACCGAGGCTCCGTACCTCAGCTCGGGCCGGCTCTACCTGCCCCTACAGTTCTTCATCGATGTCCTCCCCTGGAAGCTGCCCGAGGTGTTTCAGTTTGATTCCGAGGCCCGGATTCTTGTGGTCAAAGATCCGCGGACCCCTCGTCGTTCGTCTCCGGACCCGGTTCGGGTGGTGGTCATCGACCCGGGACATGGGGGGAGGGATCCGGGGGCCAGGGGAACCCGGGGAACCCAGGAAAAGGAGGTTGCCCTGGCCATTGGCCTGGCTTTGGCCCGGAACCTCAGGGACGAACCGAACCTCAGCGTTTTCCTCACCCGGGACGCCGACACGCTCATTCCCATCTGGAAGCGAGGGGAGCTTGCGACGGATTGGAAGGGAGAGCGCCCCGGAGTCTTTGTCTCCATCCATGCCAACGCCTTGCCCGGTTCCCGAGCGACCAGGGGGTTCGAGACCTATTTCCTTTCGGAAGCCCGGACCGAGCACGAACGGAGGGTGGCGGCCCTTGAGAACGCGGCCCAGGAGTACGAGAGGGAAGAGGAAGGGCCCGCCGACGATCCGGACCTGGGCTTCATCCTCACCGAGCTCAGGAATCTGGACCACCAGCACTGGTCGGCCCTTTTGGCCGAGCTGGTCCAGGATCGACTGGAGCAGGTCCACCCCGGTCCGAACCGGGGGGTGAAGCAGGGTCCCCTGGCCGTAATTACCAACGCCCTGATGCCGGCTGTGCTCGTGGAGGTGGGGTTCCTCACCAATCCGGAAGAGGAGAGCTTATTGGTTCAGGGAACCTTCCAAGAAAACGCCGCAACGGCCATAGCGGCAGCCGTTCGGGAGTTCTTCCGACGGTATCCCACGGGAGGGTGGCCGTCTTCCACTCCAGGTGAAGGCTCATGACGCTGGCGCTTCTGGTCCTTGCCGCCCTGGTCCCGGGTGCCCTGGCCCCGGGTGCCCTGGCCCCGTGTGCACTGGCCCCGGGCCCCGCCGCCCAGTCCATATTGGAGGGCGAGGCGCTCCGGTTTGCGCAGGCATGGGAAGGCGAAGACCTTCGCCTCCTCGGGGAGCTCATGGCGGAAGATGGGATCCGCCTCCACCTGCCCGGGGAAGATCACGTTCTGATTCGCCCCAGGCAGGCGCGGGCTGCCTTGGGGGCGTTCCTCGAGCGCTACGCCGGAGGCGAGGCAGATCTCACCCGGGTCTCCTTGGCGGGTGGGGATTTGGGGAAAGGGTTTGCGGAAATCCGCTGGCGAACCGGCTCACCGGGGGTCCCGGAGCCTGTTGTTTTCACTCTCTTCGTGGCCTTTTCTTCTGAAAACGATCGCTGGTCGGTGACCGAAATCCGGGTCCTGTTCTGATGACGCTGAGATTCTACAATACCCTGTCCCGCGGTTTGGAAGAGTTCGAGCCCCTGGTACCCGGAAAGGTCCTGGTCTATGGGTGCGGGCCCACCATCTACGATTTTCCCCACATCGGGAATTTCCGGACCTTCATCGCCTTCGACCTTCTCCACCGGTTTCTGGAGTGGAGCGGGTTCGAGGTCCGCTTCGTCACCAACCTGACGGATGTGGACGACAAGACCATCAGGGGCGCGGTGCAGGAAGGGATCACCATCCGGGAGTTCACGGCGCCCTTTGGAGAGGCTTTCCTGGAGGATGCCCGGGCCCTGGGCATTCGCCCGTCGGACCTCTACCCCAAGGCCACCGACTACGTGGAGGCCATGGTGGAATTCGTTCGTCGTCTGGAGGCAAAGGGGCTCGCCTACCAGGCCGAGGACGGATCGGTGTACTTTTCCATCTCCTCCTTTCCCGACTATGGCCGCCTCTCTCGTGTCGATCCCGATGCCGTGAGGCCGGGAGCCCGGGTCTCCATGGACGAGTATGCCAAGGAAGACGTCCGGGATTTCGCTCTTTGGAAGGCCGCCAAGCCCGAGGACGAGCAGGCCGGGGCCGCATGGGATTCCCCTTGGGGCAGGGGCCGGCCGGGATGGCACCTGGAATGCTCGGTCATGAGCATCGCCGAGCTGGGGGAGACTCTGGACATCCACCTGGGTGGAGAGGATCTCATCTTTCCCCACCATGAAGACGAGATCGCCCAGTCCGAGGGAGTGACGGGGAAGCCGTTCGTTCGGTATTGGCTCCACGTCAAGCACCTCCGCCTGGAAGGGCAGAAGATGTCCAAATCCCTCGGCAACACCCTGTCGGTGGGAGATCTCCTTGGCCGGGGGTATGACCCGGCGGCCATCCGCCACCAACTCCTTTCGGCCCAGTACCGAAGGGAGCTGAACTTCACCATGGAGGGGCTGGACGGTTCGTCCAGAGCGGTGCAGCGTCTCCTGGATTTCGAAGCCCGGCTCAACGAGTGCCCGGTGACGGAC
>JBDRDQ010000188.1:0-3744 GCA_043820695.1 Gemmatimonadota bacterium
CCAGGGCTTTGGCAAACCCCACGAGGCCATCCGGATTCATGGTGGGCTCCTGCTCAATGAATGATCCAGGTCATCAGAAGCTCCAACTACGTAAGAATGCGTATGACCCACAAGGGGGGAGTGGCGGGCGGATCGGATCCCGGGGGATGGGTGTATTCCTCCGCCATGCTCAAATGGCGGACGTTCCTGACGTTCCTGACCTTCCTGACCATCACCCTGTCCATCATGGGTGGCGTCCACTGGTATCTTTTTGCCCGGCTCGTCAGGGAGACGGCCATACCCTCCCCTTGGAGCGGCATTCTTGTCGTGGCCCTGGTGGCGGCAGTGATCTTCATTCCCCTCTCCTTCATTGCCAGCCGGGTCCTGGACAAGAACGTTGCTCGGTACTTCGTGGTCCCGGTCTATATATGGCTTGGCTTTTCGTTCCAGACCTTCTTCCTCTTTTTGGTAATCGATGTTGTCCGGGGCGGCGGGTGGCTGATTCGAACCGTTTTCGGAATGGGGCCCCTCTTCGACAGTCCGGCCCAGGCCCTCCTGGCTTGGAGATTCCTAGCCGGGACAGGCGTAGGGATCACAATCCTCGCTACGGCCTTTGCCATCTGGTGGGGCCTGTCCCGCCTGGTCGTGAAGCGAATCGAGATTTCCCTCCCCAACCTCCCACCGGAACTGGACGGATTCACCATCGCCCAGCTTTCCGACCTTCATCTGGACCTGGTCCACGGAAGGGGCTGGCTAGCCTCTGTGGTGGAGAAAACCAACGTCCTAGAGCCGGATCTCATAGCCATCACCGGAGATCTGGCGGAAGGATCCGTGGCTCAGTTCGGAAGGGAGGTGGAGCCACTGAGGGAGCTGGCAGCCCCCTATGGCGTCTTCTTCGTCACCGGCAACCACGAGTACTTCCACGATCTCCACGGATGGCTGAGACTTCTGGACGATTTCGGGATTCGGGTGTTGAGGAACGAGCGGGTGCGTATCGGGGGCGAGGAATCCTTTTTCGAGCTGGCCGGAGTGGACGACCACGACGGTGGGAGAATCGCGCCGGGCCATGGACCCGACCTTCAGAAGGCTTTGAAAGATCGTGATCCGAATCGGGCCGTGGTCCTGCTGGCCCACCAACCCAGGATCATGGAAGAAGCTTCCCGGCATGGCGTGGGGCTGGTTCTCAGCGGCCACACCCACGGCGGACAGATCTGGCCCTTCAGCTACCTGGTCTACCTCCAACAGCCCTACGCCCGAGGGCTGAAGGAGCGAGGAAGCACCAAACTCTACCTCAGCTCCGGCACCGGGTTCTGGGGACCCCCCATGCGGCTGGGAACCACGGCCGAGATCGCTCTGATTACCCTTCGCTCCCCGGAGTCAGGGCCAGCGAGTTAGGTGCCCCCCCTACCACCGCCTCCTCTTCTCCCTGAAGGCCTCCTCCATCATCTGCGCGCTGAAGTGCTCACCGGCGTCTCCGGTGGTGGCATAGCGATAGAGGGCGGCCGAATAGATTCCCTTCAAGGCCGAGCTCACCAGAATCAAGAGAAGGAATCCGCCGGCGAAGGACAGTACCAGAGGAATCACCAGGACTTCACTGATGGAAGCGGTCAGAATGATCAGCGGGACGGCCACCAGCCCCATGAGCAGGAAGATGATGAAGGTGGCCAATCCTATCCCCGCATTCGCGACGACCTGTTCTCCCCACGTGCGCTTGAAGACGCTGGCGCTCTCCTTCACTGCATCGATGGCGCTGACGTCCTTGGTCACCAGAACCGGAACCGTGAGGAAAGTGGCCAGGGTCCATGAAAGACCGATGAGACCAATGACGATGCGACCGATGAAGCCGGCTCGCTCCTCCAGGGCCCGAAGAAGCATGCCCACGGTGGCCGCGATGGCAGCGTACTCGAGGACGGTGCCCAGCTTCTTGAAGGCCAGGTTGAGACCGTCGGAAACCGTCGGGTCTCCCCCATCCAGCCGAATCATCGTCGCCCCCACCAGAGCAGTGTTGAAGAAGAAGATCAGACTGTAGAGGACGAGGTAATACAGGAAACCGACGGCGTACCCGAGGTATCCTACGTTCTCGTCCAGATTCTCCAGTGCGCCGAAGCCCTCCCCGATGAACGCAAAGGGGACGACGAAGGTCGCCGTCACTAGCACGGTGGCGATTCCGGAAAGGAGAGGAAAGATGAGGAGCTCAGGGTCCAGCTTCAGGACTGTAGCGCTGGCCTTCATCATATTCCAACTGTTCGAGAGCTTGGACATGCCCCATAGCCTCCTGCCGACCTGGCGTTGGATGGACCTCGGACGCACCGGGCATCAGCCGTCGCCCGGGAGGTGTCGTTCACGCTACCTTTTCTTACGAATGGACGCCAGCATCCTTCGGCCAGAAGGCGAAGGGGAGAGGGACCTTACCGCGGCCCCCCTGGAGTCCGTGCCCAGTACGGTCCGGTGAGGACACCGAGGATCCCTCCCAGTACCATGGCCCAGTGAACCAGAAAGGGCCTCAAGAAGGTTCCATCGGCCCACCACACCGGAGGCAGAAGCATGGCGGAGATGGACACGGCCATTCCCATGACGTAACCGGTGACCCCGCCCCAGAATCTGCGCTTGTGGCCTTCAGACCGCCGCCTGAGTCTGTGACCCAGAGCCATCAACAAACTGGGCACGCCGAACAGGCCCAGGAGAAGGGCACAAGAAGCGGCCGTCATACGCGACTCTTGGGGAAAAGCCAGAGCCAGTATCCGGTGACGAGAATCCCAAGAAGGAGCAGAGCGCCGGCATCACTCACCAGGACCCAGAGGTCGCCGAAGATCTGACCGGAGTGGAGTTTAAGCAGAAACTGGTCGCTTCGTTCCCCCACATGCAGGACTTCCCCGCTGTTGATGTCCACCGTCACTTCTGTCACCCGGCGGTCGTCGAACCGAACCTTCACCAGGCCGTCGGAAGGGCGAACATCCATCCTTTCGATGCCCGAGAAAACGATTTCCGGATCCAGGACAGCGGCGGCCTTCGAAGCCAGGACGTCGAGGGGTAGGGCATCGGGTAGAGGGCCCGAAGGCTCGTTCGACACATCCGGCATCAACCCCAATGCTCGCTTGTGATTCAGGAGGATTCCGGTAACGCAGATGATGACGAGCAAAGCCGTAGCCGCCACACCGAACCACCGGTGCACATAATAGACCCCCCGGGCGAACCTCATGGGGCGACGGCCCACCGGCCCGGACCCGGCCCACTCCCGGTCGGCCGACCTGGCAGACCTTCCGGTCTCAGGCCTCGAAACCTGACCGGCAATATTTTTGAAACCCACTTGGACCTCGGTCCTATTGGGGTTGGTTTCCACCAAAAAAAGGGCCCGGGAAAGTACCCTCCGGGGATCCCCCCATCAAGGCCTGAAGGAGAAGAACGTCGGGGAAAGGCGCTCCCCTCAGAAGACCCAGGACAACTTGCTGAAGACCGTCCGGAACGTTCCCGACTCGTCGCCGACCTGGGAAGGCCCTTGCTGATACGCGAGCTGAAGGGACCCGAAGGGAGGGAGAATCCTCCAGACGTACACGAATTGGGTGGTCTCCCTCTCCAGATCGAAACGGGGATCCGAAAAGCCGCCCGTCAGATCGTATTTCGACTGATAGAACAGCTTGAAGTACATGTCTTTGTTCACGTAGTAGGTCGCCCGGACGTAGTGGATCCAACTACTCCTTCCGTCGGGATCCGGACTGAACCAAACCCGAGTAAGATTGTAGGTGGCGTTGAGTGCATCCGTGACTT
>JBDRDQ010000189.1:0-5654 GCA_043820695.1 Gemmatimonadota bacterium
CCATCGTCACCGCCGATCTGATCTCCGAAGGGGTGGAGAATGGTCAGATGATCGAGGTGGACCTTAAGGCACAGACCATCATGCTCCCCTCTGGGAGGAAAACCAGGGGTGCCTTTTCAGACGTCCAGATGGACATCTACAAGCGGGGAGGGCTTCTGAGCCGGTAAGACCACTCCGGTAGGACCACTAATGACCGGGGCTGACCTGCCGAGTATTATGCTGGGGTCCGAAAGCTGACTCCTCCAAGCAGGCCGTTGCAATGAAGACCCTTTTGGCTTTTTTGCCTTCGTTCGCTCTCGCCTCCCTCGGGCTTGGGCTCGTCCTCTGGCTCCAGGCCTGCTCCCCCCAACCCCGCCCGATGGAGGTGGTGGAAACCACCATCGCCCAGGTCCAGGCGGCGATCCTCTCCGGGGAGACAACCTGCCGAATGGTGGTGCAGGCTCACTTGGACCGGATCGAGGCCTACGACGAGGCCACGGTCAACGCCATCACGGTCCTCAACCCTCAGGCCCTGGCCCGGGCCGACGAGATCGACCAGGCCGTCGCCGAGGGGCGTGAGTTGGGGTCCCTCTTTTGTGTGCCCATGCTGGTGAAGGACAACTTCGACACGCATGACATGGTCACCAGTGGGGGCTCCATCGCCCTCATTCAGAGCTACCCACCCGACGACGCCTTCATGGTGCGGCGCATCCGCGAAGAAGGCGCCGTCATCGTCGCCAAAACCAACATGGCCGAGTGGGCGTTCAGTCCCCGGGAGTCGGTCAGCTCTTCCTTCGACACCACTGCCAATGCCTATGCTCTCGATCGCGTCCCGGCGGGCTCCAGTGGGGGCACCGCTTCAGGCGTGGCCGCCAGCTTCGGGCTCATCGGTCTCGGGAGCGACACCGGCAACTCCATTAGGGGGCCGTCCTCTCATCTGGCCCTGGTGGGGATTCGTTCGACCATCGGACTCACCAGCCGGGACGGGGTGATCCCCCTTTCCTTCGATCGGGACGTCGCCGGCCCCATGGGCCGCACCGTGGTGGATGTGGCCCGGGTGTTCAACGTGGTCTCCGGTTACGATCCGGCCGATCCGTACACGGAGGATGGGCGTGACCGTAAGGAGGCCGACTACACGAGCTTTCTCGATGTCGACGGGCTTGAGGGCGCCCGCATCGGCGTGCTGCGGTCCCTGGTGGATCAGGAGGACGCGGACACGGCGATTCTCAGGCTCTTCGACGAGGCCATTGGGGATCTGACCCGGCTTGGCGCCGAGATCGTGAACCCCTTCGACTTCGATGTGGAAGAGCAACTCGACCGTGATGGCCTCTTTTGCCAGCGCTTTAGGTACGACATGGCCCAGTACCTCAAATCGTTGGGTGACGCCGCACCCATCACGGACGTGATCCAGGTGTTGGAGCGAGGGCAGTTTTCCGAATCCGCCGAGCGTTCTCTCCGCTCCCATAGCGACAGACCCCTGGACGTTCACCCCTCCCAGTGGGATCCGCCTTGCAACGATTTCTCCCAAAACGAAGGGCGTCAGGCCTATCTGGAAGACCTTGTGAAGGCCATGGACGAAGCCAGAGTGGACGCTCTCATTTACCCGACCTGGCTGAACCCTCCCGCTCACATCGATCTAGGAAGGGAAGAGTACAAGGGGGACAACAGTCAACGGGTGGCTCCCGCCACGGGGATGCCGGCTATCACCGTACCCATGGGATTCAGCTATGGTACGCTGCCGGCCGGGCTCCAGATCCTGGGCCGGCCCTACGCCGAAGGCATTCTGTTCAAGTATGCCTACGCCTACGAACAGGGCACCCACCACCGGCGTCCCCCGGAGGGGTTCCCCGAGCTTTCACGGATGTCTTCCGGTTCACCCAGTGGTCAGGGGACGAAGTGAGCTCATTTCCGTCGACGTAGATTCCCGGCGCATGCCTCCCGGGTCTCCTTCGCCTTACATCTCCGCCTCACATCACCCACTCCATGAATCCCGAGGAAAGCCAGGGGATATAGGTCACCAGAAGGACCCAGGCGGCCATCATGGCGAGGAAGGGAAGGGCCGCACGCCACACTTCAAGGAGCGGCTTCCCGAAGGTCAGAGAGGAGAGGAAGAGATTCATTCCCACTGGGGGGGTCAGGTAGCCCAGCTCCAGATTGGCCAGGAAGACCACCCCCAGGTGGGCCGGATGGATCCCGAAGGCCTCTGCCATGGGGAAGATCAGGGGCACCACGATGACGATTGCGGAAAAGATGTCCATCAAGGACCCCACCACCAGAAGGCCGAGGTTGAGGACGATGAGGAACACCCACTTGGAATGGATGACCGTCGTCACCCATTCGGCGGCCCGAACCGGAACCATGGCGTCCACCAGGTACGACACCATTCCATAGGCAAGGCCGATGACGGCGATGAGGGCACCGAAGAGGACGGTGGTCTCCATCACCGCCTCCACCACCCCCGTCCGGAAGGAGATCCTACGGTGGATCCCTGTCTCCAGAGCGATGGCCAGAAGCGCCGTCAGGGCAGACACCTCGACCAAGGTCATGAACCCGCCGAAAAGCCCCACCACGATGAGGACAGGCAGGAGAAGGTCCCCCCAGGCCCCACGGGTGGCCGCTCCAGCCTCCCGAAGTTCGAACTTGGCCCGGGTCGCCTTATCCCCCGCCCCCGACACCACACTAAAAACCCCCAGCATCATGAGAAGAAGGAGACCAGGAAGCAGGGCCGCAACGAAGAGACGGTCGATGGGCACCCGGCCAAAGACGGCATATAGGATCACCGGGAGGCTCGGTGGAAAGAGGAGCCCAACGGAGCCCGACGCTGTGAGGAGCCCGAGGCTGAACCGCTCGTTGTGTTTCGCCGCTACCAGGATGGGAAAGAAGAGGCCACCGAGGGCCAGAATGGTGACCCCTGAAGCTCCGGTGATGGCAGTGAAGAAGGCGCAGGCCAGGATGGTGGCAATGGGGACTCCTCCGGGGATCCAACCGGTCCAGGCCCGGACCAGACGCACCAGACGCTCGGGGGAACCTCCCCGGGCCAGGACCACTCCCGCCAGGGCGAAGAGGGGGATACTGGGGAGGACGGGTTGGGTGACGATGCGGTAGGTTTCTGCCGGGACTGCCGCCAGCGGCACCTGGGCGAGGTAAAAGAGGAGAAGGGCAGCCCCCCCCAGGACGGCGTAAAGCGGCATCCCCCCCCCGGCCAGGAGGGCCAGGGAGACGATTCCCAGAACCGAGAGGATCCGGCCGTCACCCACCGGGAGAAGGGCCACCAGAGGTCCTGCCATCAGCGCCAGAGCTATCAGTACCCCACGGGCCTTCCACCCCTCCCCTGATCGCCAGAAAGTGGCAAGGGCCATCGCGGCGAAGCCGGCCGGCATGGGGACCATGGCCACCCAGGTGGGAAGCCACCCCCCAAGGGTCTCGGGGCTGGCCATTTGGGAGCGGGTCAAGACCAAGGAAGCCCAGGAAAGGCAGGAGAGAATCCCAAGGGCCCCTCCCCTCCCTACAATGTCCAACCTCCGCTTCAAGGTCGGGGCCCGAAGCGCTTCCCCTACGGCGATGGAGAGGTGCCGTCCCAGGAAGGAAGCCAGGATGGCTCCCAGGAGGCCCATCCAGAGGGTGAGGTGCTGAACCCAGGCGGCGCTGCTGGGGAAGTTCCAGGAGGTGAACCGCCGGACGCCGGCCTCCAGGATTGGAAAGAGCACCATGACTGCGAACCCGGCAGAGGCCAGGGTTCCCGCAACCCCGGGCGCGATACGCCCCGGGAGGGCTTTGAGAGGGCTAAACGCACCGGTCGCTACGCCGTCAGCTGCCATTGATCACCCCCCTTTCCCCTCCCGGGCGACCCGCAGAGCCTCGTCGAACCAGTCGGCAGGGATCACCGTGCCCCTCAGCATGGGGTATGCCGATTCGAATAAGTCCCGCCAGGCCTTGACCTGCTGGGGAGTCGGCTTCACCACAGTGAGCCCCCGTGCCTCCATGGCCTCGATGGCCTCCTCTTCCAGCCGCTGAATCTCTACCTGGATCTCGGCCCCCACCTCCCGGGCGATGCGAACCAGTTCGGGCCGGATCCCCGCCGGGATCTGCTCCCAGCTCCTCCGATCCACCAGCGTTGCCCCCACCAGGGGGCTCCATGCCATGTCCAGCATGTAGGGGACGAAGGGGAACCACTGATTCGAGAGGACGAAGAGAGGCGTGGATCCCATGGCATCCACCAGCCCCGTCTGGAGCCCTGGAAGGACGTCGGCCAGGTTCAGGACCACCGGCCGGAAACCAGCCTCCCGCCAAAGATCCTGGAGGGAGTCGTCGGACCAGGCCAGTATTCTCCTTCGCCGGGCGGCTTCTGGAGACACGTCGGCATCGGAGAAGAAAAAACGGATCCACCCCACGTCCCCCCAATTCAGGAGCATGTAGCCGTTATCGGCGAAGAGCTGCTCCAGACGAGGCTCCATTGCAGTCCGGACCCTCGCCAGGTCCTCTGGCGTCTCCATGAGCATGGGGATGGCCAGCACGCTGACATGGGGAGAGATCCTCTGAAGCCCCGCAAGGCTCAGGGAGCCGGCTTGAAGCTGGCCGATGCGCATTTTTCGAAGGACGTCGGCCTCTTCCCCTGCCACTCCCCCGGGGTAGATCCGAAGCTCGACCCGGCCCCCGCTCGCCCGGGACCACTGATCCCCCATCTCCAGGAGGAGGTCATGCCAGACCGTCCCCCTGGGGGCCAGGGTGGCCAGCTTGATGACGACCGGCCGGTCCTGGCATACGCCCTCCTGGACTCCGACAGCGAGCCCGGCCAGTGTCACCACGAAAGCCAGCATCAGGCGGACGTGAGAGGTCATTGGGATACCCCGGTCCATGGCAGGTTTCCTCCATGCAGTCGCAGGCCGTCGGGGCCCGGTCCTTGGTTTTCAACGAAGAGCAGGTCGGCCTGGGAAAGAAGCCACCGGGCGTGCCCCTGAGAGATAAGGTTGGCCAATCGCGTTTCCGGATGGGCGTCCACGTCGAAGGCCAGGGCCTGGTCCAGGAAGTCATTGAACCGGTCCCTGTCCTGTTCCTGCACGCAAACCGTTTCGGCCATGGACACAAGGGGGCCGATGGAGCGGCCTCCGTTGAGCTCCATGGCCCGTCGGAAGTGCTCCTCAGCCTTCGGGGAACCACCCCCTGAGCCCATGGATCCGGAGGCCTCCATGACCATGAGGAGTTCATGGATCGCCCCCTGGCTCCAGCCCTAGTCAAGAGCCAGCGCCCGATCCAAAAGGGCCGAGACCACGGGAAGATCCGCCACAAGATCCATGTCGTTCTTGTCGGCGGAAACCGCGGAGCCGGAGGCCGCCGCGTACCAGTACAGGGCTGGAACCGCCTCCCGTTTCAATCGGGCCGCAGCCCCGACCGGGTCCTTCCGCAACGCCTGGAGGGATCCCGGAGAATGGAGCTCCAAGGCCCTCCCCACATAGTCCCTTCCCCGCAGGAAGAGCTTCTTGGCACGGGCCCGCTCCAGCCTGGATTGGGAAAGGTCCGAAAGCTCGGCCCTCCGGGCAGGCTGGAGTACATACGCGTGGGCGTAGAGGGTGAATCCGGAGCCCGCGGCGATGAGCAACTCCCGGTGCTCCGGCGTCTCCAGGAGTATGGTCTCCATGAGCTTGAGGCTGAAGGGAAGAGCCTCTCCCACCAGAATC
>JBDRDQ010000190.1:0-3668 GCA_043820695.1 Gemmatimonadota bacterium
CGATCCGGTCGGCGGTGACATCCGTCACCATCCGATTGAGCAGCGGTGAGCTTTCCAAGGCCGCCCGAATGAAATGGAGGGAGTAGCGGGCCATCCGGAGGTCCTGAGCGACCTGGAAGCACATCGCTCGCTGGCCCTTGCGCATATGGGCCTCATGCCCCCCACAACTCGCTTCGTACGCGGTGATGGTAGCGGCGTAGCCATCACTTTTGCTGCCTCTTCGTCCGATGACTGCCCAGCATTCCTGGTAGCGCTGGGGCACGTACTCAAGCGGGGTGACCTTGGTGATGTAGCCCAGATAGTCGAAGTCGGCTTTCTCTTGGAACGCCGACCACAACTCCAGCTCGCGGCCCGCCAACGGGAGGCCGTAGGTCACTTTGAGCAGGGTCTGTTGGGGGAGAGACAGCGTGTCGAACCGCGCCTTCAGCAGACGCGGCTCATGGATGGCTTCTTCGAACGGGATCCGCAGCTCGGGCATCTAGCACCGAACCGCTGGCTTCGATCCGGGTCCGGGTGCGGGTTTGCCTGCCTTGCCGAAAGTTCCCTTCTTTTCGAGGGGGCCTTTCTTGGCGCTGGTCGGACGGATCTTCATCGGACCCTCCTTCAGGTGGTCAGTGTCGTGTCGAGATGCTTGCCTTCCTGGACGTAGCGATTCACCGCGTCGGTGATCCCGGAGATCGCGTCACGCTGGGTCGGCCCCGTCACGGGCGGCAGCTCCGGGAAGTTCGTGCAGATCGCCCGATAACTGCCGTCTGGCTGCTTCTTCACCTCGGTCGTGAACTGCTGCCCCAGATTCGTCTCGGTGTTCGCTTTCAACATGATCATCTTCTCCAACAGTGGTTCCCTCAATCACCTGACCCTCCGGAGGGCCTGTCGACGGCATATTCAGTGTGGTCGAGCGCCACGCTCGGTACTCTTCGATCGTGGTGATCTGCCCGTTCGACTCGGGTGGCTGTACGAGCATGGGCGGTGGGGTCCGCTGAAGGACGCCCGTTCCTTCAAGGACCCGGGTGGCAGCAGCCATCACCGTCGGGTTGACTTCCTGGAAAATGTCATCCATGGTCTTGTCGTAGACCGCCAGCGCCTTCGGCACCAGCTGGTTGATGACTTGGACCACGTGCTTGTTGACGACGCCCAGCTGGGATCCGAGCTTCAGGTGAGCCTTGACCGACTGTTCGCTGACTTGATACTTCTGGGAGAGTTCGGCGACGGACTGGCCATGGGCGCGGTCGATCACCATCAGGCCCGCTTTGGCCCGCATCTCCCTCGTCCTGGCATACTTGCGCAGTTTGTTGCGTTCGATGGAACGACTCCTGTTCCGGAGCTGCTTGAACCGCTTCAACTTCCGCCGGATGACCAGTTCCGACTCCCGCATCGGCTTCCGGTTCGCCATCGCCGCCTCAGATTACGCCAACTTCCTTCCGAGTGCAAGCCTCACCTGTCCGATACACCTCCCGGTAGAGCTTTCCTTGGTGTACCCCTCGGAGGATGTACCCGTCTGGTGAGACTTCTCCAATGGCCATCTTGCATGCCAAGGTCACATCCTCTTTCGCCTTCTCCACTGGCGGTTCAACGTTCTGCCTCTTGGGCAGGTAGGCCAGCACCCCATCTCTGGTGATCCCCAGGTAGCTCAGCTGCGCTTTGCCAGAGGCCAGCGCCCCAGCGACTTCGTTGGCGAAGAACGCCGCAAACGTGGGTGTCCAGCCCGCCGTCCGGCGCATCGCCTTGGCCATGCGTGTCGCGCACCCCTTGCAGACCCGCGTGGGGCTGTCCCCCTTGAACAGCTTGATGGGGCGCCGCATCACCCCTCCGCAAGCGAGACAGCGGGAGTTGATGGGTTCTCCCGCCTTGCAGCCCGGTGAGCAGAACCACGGCCACTCGGCCGGATCTCCCTTGAAGTAGTAGATGAGCTTGCCGCAATGGCCGCACTCAACTGGGGGGCTGATCTTGCCGTTGGCACCCATCCGGACGAGGGTGCCGTCTCCGAGGGTGAGCGTTCTGGGCTCCCAAGATTTGGCTTTTCTGGTCATGGCATACTCCTGAAAAGAGGGGTTTGAGGTTTCAGCTTGTCGCAGTATAGAGGAGGGAGTTGGGGGAGTCAAGGGGAAAATCGCATCTTCTCTTATGGGGGTAGCTATTCGGGTCGGTAGGTGGGGTAACTAAATATATAAGAGAAAAGAGGTGTCTTCGGGGGCGGCCCCCTGCGCTCCACTGGGTTGCGCTCCGGGGGCCTCTGCCCCCGAACAGCGCTCCCAGCCCCCCTTGCCGCTACGCGGCTGCGGGGATCAACTGATCATCCAGGTGTAGGGCAGATGACCTAAGAGGTCAGCGGGACCTTAGTACCTGACAAGTGCTGACGACAGGCAGCCACTTGTGCCGCCCTTGGCCGCCTTTCAATTAGGTCGGGCGGCTGAGTTAGGGTGGATGACCTAGCCGCCAAGGGAGAAAGTGGGGTAGTTGGAGTACTGGTAAGCTGGCCTCGAAAGGAAGGCGAAACTGCCCGAATTACCTAGCGAAATAACAATTTTTTCCACAGATGACCCATATAGTACTGGGTACGGCCTGGCCTCGGATGGGGTAGGGAGGCACCCCTGCCTCACTACGTTCGGCAGCGACTTCGCCGCCTAGGGGTCTCTTTGTGGAACGTTGATCTCTTTGTGGGACGTGCTGCTGCTCCGCTTGGAGATCTCTCTGGGGCAGCGTTCTTTGGGGGTCTCTCGTTCAACGCTATCGCTCGCCATCCTGTGGGGATGGCTCGCTTTCAGATCTCTGAACGGTCAACGTTCAGGGTTGTCTGCATTGCGTGCGTCCTTGTCGCTGCGGTTGGGGGTCGAGACGCTCACACTCCCGTGGGCCGAACCATCTGACCGCAAGGAGTACAGCATGTCCAAGTCGCCGTCGTACCAGCTCGAAGCGGTAGTCCAGTTCGTCGAGGCCTTCCTGCGCGCCGAGCAGGAAGTCCAAGGCTGGACGAGCACGCTCGCGGCCCTGTCCACCTGGGACACCGATCCGAGCGGTCAGCCCCGCCCGGCCGGACCCAACGGCAAGCCGCCGGTCAAGCGGCCCTCCCTCATGTCCCTGCTCGTGCGCACGATCCACGCCGGGGCCTCCTCCCCCTACGCCAACCTGACGAGGTTCGCGGCCAAGTCGCTGAAGGTCCTGCTGCCGACTGCGGACCAGTTCTTCGAGCCGGGCCTGTCCCCCGAAATCAGGCGCAAAACCCTCGAAGAGCCGATCGAGGTCGCCCTCAAGGCCGCCCTCGCAACCAGCACCAAGGTCTGGGCCGGACCCGACCGCACCAAACAGAAGCGCTTCAACCAGGCCAAGGCTCAGGGCGAATCCACCCCGACCCCACGCCTGCGCGTCGGCCTCCGAGGCGCCTCCACCACCCGAACTCCATCCCCCTTCGAGGCCGCCCTCGCCGCAGCCATGGCCTCGAAGTAACCCCTAGGTAATCCCTAGGTCATTCGACCAAAAACTGGTGAAGGTCCTCCCCCCAGGACCTTCGCCCCCTGTTCGCTCCTCCCCTCCCCTATGACCACATTGCTACTCCTTGGGGCCCTCGCGGCCCTAGCAGCACTGTCGGCCACCTAAGCATCCCACCTGAGACGACTACCATAGCACTCGTAGTACCTAGTCGAAGGCCCGGAGTCCCCCCTCCGGGCCAC
>JBDRDQ010000191.1:0-2384 GCA_043820695.1 Gemmatimonadota bacterium
CTCCACCGTCTCCATCCCCTGCTGGCGGGCATACTGGCGGATGTCCTCGGTGATCTTCATGGAACAGAACTTCGGCCCGCACATAGAGCAGAATTGGGCCACTTTTGCTCCTTCGGCCGGCAGGGTCTCGTCGTGGTACTCCAAGGCCGTCATCGGGTCGAGCGCCAGGTTGAACTGGTCACGCCACCGGAACTCGAAGCGCGCCTTGGAGAGGGCATCGTCCCGCTCCTGCGCTCCGGGATGCCCCTTCGCCAGATCCGCCGCGTGGGCTGCGATCTTGTAGGTGATGACGCCCCGCTTCACGTCGTCCCGGTCGGGAAGGCCCAGGTGCTCCTTGGGCGTCACGTAGCAGAGCAGGGCAGTACCGTACCATCCGATCTGGGCAGCACCGACGGCACTAGTGATGTGGTCGTAGCCCGGCGCGATGTCGGTGACCAGCGGCCCGAGCGTGTAGAACGGCGCCTCGTCGCACCACTCGAGCTGCTTGTCCATGTTCTCCTTGATCATGTGCATGGGCACATGACCAGGGCCCTCGTTCATGACCTGGACACCCTGTTCCCAGGCGATGCGAGTGAGTTCGCCCTGGACCCTCAACTCGGCGAACTGGGCCTCGTCGTTGGCGTCGGCGATGGCGCCCGGCCGCAGGCCGTCCCCCAGGGAGTACGAGACGTCGTACGCCGCCATGATCTCGGTGAGCTCCCGGAAGTTCGTGTAGAGGAAGCTCTCCTTGTGGTGGGCCATGCACCACCTGGCGATGATGGATCCGCCCCGGCTGACGATCCCCGTCAGGCGGTTCGCCGTAAGTGGGATGAAGCGCAGGAGCACCCCGGCGTGGACGGTGAAGTAGTCCACGCCCTGCTCGCACTGCTCGATGATGGTGTCTCGGTAGACCTCCCATGTGAGATCTTCGGGCATACCGTCCACCTTCTCCAGCGCCTGGTAGATGGGCACCGTCCCGATGGGCACCGGGCTGTTGCGCATTATCCACTCGCGGGTCTCGTGGATGTGCTTGCCCGTGGACAGATCCATGACGGTGTCCGCGCCCCACAGCGTGGACCACCGGAGCTTTTCCACCTCTTCCTCGATGGAGGAGCTCACCGCCGAGTTCCCGATGTTGGCGTTGATCTTCACCTTGAACATGCGCCCGATGACGGTGGGCTCAAGCTCCGGGTGGTTGATGTTGGCCGGGATGATGGCGCGTCCGCGGGCCACCTCCGACCGAACGACCTCGGGATCCATGCCCTCACGGATGGCCGCGAACTCCATCTCCGGGGTGATCTCGCCGTTCTTGGCGTAGGTCATCTGCGTGACGGAGCCCGTACCCCGGACGGTGGGTCTCTTAAGCGCCTCCGGCATCTCCACGCCGGCGGCGGGTTCCCGGGTCCGCTTCGACACGTGGACATCGCGGGCACGGATCCACTCCTCGCGGAGCGGGGGGAGACCGAGCCGCACATCCCCACCCTGGGTTCCGCTGGTGTCGTACACCCGCAGCGGTGGCTCCCCACCGGTCAGACGGATCTCGCGCATGGGTACCTGGATGCCACGGGTTCCCTCGACATGGACCTTCTTCGAGTTCGGGAAGGCGTCGGGGTAGTCGGTGCCCACGTCTTCGGTGTGGGGGGCGACACGGGCACGTCCGTTGGACGCGCCTTTTCCGTCGACGATGGGGAGGTCGCTGCGGGTACCGTCGGTTTGCTCGCTCATCGATCACCTCGCGGGAGGGTCCAACGACGGAACGAGCGCGACAGGACGGGCCGAAGCCCTAGCCGCGCTCCCTCCGCCGGTTCTAACCGGATCAGGTTCCAAGGGTCGTTCTCAATCCCGGTCCGCGGCCGATGATGTCCTGGTCATCGGCCGGCCGGGATGCCCCTGGCGGCTGTTTCCAACCTAATGAGTGTGCGGGTGGTTGGGGAGGGGGCGCTCGCTCCGGGCGGGCCCGGATTTTATCCCACACAGCCCCTGGGATGACGGCCACCAGCTCATCGGCCCATTTCCCGAGGAGTTGGAATGGGGTGAGGTTCCCGTTCCTCCCTTCCTTCTGGTGGATCCCTGCCACCTCCCTGCTAAGTCCCATCTTTGCGATGTACCGGGCGGCGTTTTCTCCTCTCACGATATTGACTCCGTGCTCCCATGAGGGAGCTGGGAGACCATGGTGTTCGCTCACGCGCTTCTCCCACCGCTCCCGCAGGAACCTGAGGAACGCCTGAAGAACCTCATCGGAGATTGGTTTCTCCAGAAGGAAGAGAACGTGCTTATGGGGGTGCCACCCGTGCTCATTTCCGTAGGTGGCTTCCGTTCCGCCGATGGCTCCGACGTACCCGATCCGCTCCTTCCAGCCCACCCTCCGGGTGCCGTCCCTACGCCTCTTCCCTCCCTGTCAGGAC
>JBDRDQ010000192.1:0-2480 GCA_043820695.1 Gemmatimonadota bacterium
CCCCCTCGTCTGCAGTAAGAAGGAAGCGAGGGCCATTCCACCCAGGATCCCCACGAGACCCAGGAGAAGGCTATTCCCCCTGTAGAGCCCACCCCTTTGCCCATTCCCCCCCCTCCAACAGAACGATCGCCTCGTAGGAGAAGGTGCTGAAAGTAGTATAGGCCCCCAGGAAACCGATGGTAACCAAAGTCCGAACCTCGGCCGACCATGCAAGGCACTCGAAAAGAAGGAGGGAAAGACCCAGGACGAAGGACCCCACTACATTCACAGCCAGAGTGCCAATGGGAAAGGTAGTATTCAGGAGAGACTGAACCCATCCACCAAGTCCGTACCGTGCCACGGCTCCCAAAGCACCACCCAATGCAATCATCAAGATCAGCATGGCTCTCCTCTAATAAAAAATCCGGCGCGAACGCCGGATTTTCATGGCCGCTGCTGGACTCGAACCAGCGACCCCATCGATGTGAGCGATGTGCTCTACCAACTGAGCTAAGCGGCCGCCAAGACCAGAGGCCCGAAGAGCTCCGGTCCAATCAATCTGCCGGCACGGTCACCTCGGCCGGTTAATACCCCCAGGGGGAATCGAACCCCCGTCTCCTGGCTGAGAACCAGGTATCCTGGGCCACTAGACGATGGGGGCTGAGGCCCAAACAAACACCACCCTAGAGCGGCCCCTAAAATACGCAAAGGAAAAGGGGGCCTCAACCCCCTCCAGATCCACTTGCGTTTGCCATTATCTTATTCTCCCGGTGGATGGGACCAGCAAAGGATGACGATGACCGAGAAGCTGAACAAACAATCAGTCCAGGGATGGCTGGAAAAGCGCCCGGGATGGAGCGTGAAGAAGGATTGCCTGGTGAAGGAATTCCATTTCAAGTCGTTCCGCGACACCATCGTCTTCGTGAACCGCATCGCCAGCCTGGCAGATGAGTCGGGCAACCGCCCCGACATCGACATCCGAAACGAAATGGTCCGGATCGCGCTGACCACCCCCGATGTATCCGGACTTACCCAGAAGGATCTGGAACTGGCTCAGCGTATCGACTTCGCGACATCGGCTCGCTGATTGCCTCAGGGCCTGTAGGGGTCACTTCCCGTTCTTTTCCCGTACAGCAGGAAGTCCCGGACAATGGTGAAAGTCTCCTCATGATCAAGGAGGCCTTGATGGGTAGGGCAGCAGATGACCCGGTCTCCGACTCCAAGGAGCGTGGCGCCATACCCTGGCACCACCGTCAGGTCCAGCGGGGTCCGAATGGTGAGGGCATTCACCCAATTCTGGGGCCATCCACCCTTCTGTAGGCTCCGAAGGAACTCGCATTCGGGAACCATCTCCCGCCCTCCCGCGCCCCAAGCCAGGTGGGCGGTAACCGTTCCTTGGAAGGGTGTCGCGAGAAACACCACACGGTTGATGGGGAGAAAAGCACCCTGTTCCTGAAGAAGAACCCACACGGCCAAACCACCCATGGAGTGGGCCACGATGTCCACCTCACGAGCCCCGGTTTCCATCAGGACTGACTGTAGAAGCTGACCGAGTTCGGCCGCGTGATCCACGCTGCTACCCACAGGATCGACGAACTCGAGGGGCAAAACGTACCCCTCCTCCCAACCGTCACGAACAAGCCTCTCCTTCAGCGCCGTCATGTCCAGGGACCGGCCCAACCACCCGGGGACAAGAAGGACGGGGCGACGCTCTGGGGCCACATCCTCTCCCTGAACCCCCAGCGCTTCTTCAGCGAGCCCGAAGATACTCCCGAGAAGGAGCCCGGCGGCCAGCCAAGGGCCTTTCTTCAACGGCTTTGCCTTCAATGGCCTCTCCCGTATCTTCTCTTATCGGCCAACCCCGGTACTGCGGGCCGGCCTCTCTTCTCATTCATTCGGAGCCGTTCGGGATGTCGGAAGACATTGGCAAGGGTCGCTGGGCCCTGATCCTGGGTGCGTCCAGTGGCTTTGGTGAAGCATGTGCTCGGGCCCTGGCTGAAGTCGGTTACAACATATTCGGCGTTCATCTGGATCGCCGGGCCGGCCTGGAGCATGTGAAACTCCTCAAAG
Organism: Gemmatimonadota bacterium; assembly: GCA_043820695.1. GTDB lineage: Bacteria > Gemmatimonadota > Gemmatimonadetes > Longimicrobiales > Gaopeijiaceae > JABDNZ01. The sequence goes on from JBDRDQ010000192.1 coordinate 2,050, forward strand.
CCGAGCTGGAACGCACCGGGCGAAAGGCACAGTTCTTCAACATCAATGCAGCCGACCCTGAGAAGATGGAAGGTGCCCTGGAGGAAATGAAGGGCCTCCTGGGTGAAGGCGAGGACATTGGAGTGCTCATGCACTCCCTAGCCTTCGGCACTCTTCGCCCCTACGTAGGGGAGGGCTCCGTTTCTTCAAGCCAGATGGATATGACGCTTCGGGTCATGTCCCACTCCCTGGTCGACTGGACTCAGGCCAACGCCCGCATGGGAATGTTGGGACAGGGCGGGCGGGTTTTTGCCATGACGTATTCGGGCTCCAACCGGATCATTCCCAGCTACGGCCCCGTTTCCGCCGCCAAATCCGCGCTGGAATCACACTGCCGCCAACTTGCTTATGAGCTCGCGCATCTCGGGATCACGGTGAATGCATTACGTGGC
>JBDRDQ010000193.1:0-5018 GCA_043820695.1 Gemmatimonadota bacterium
CAACCCTACGGGGCCCGCTTTTCCAGGACATCCCTGGTGAGGCTGGCCACCGTGGTTTCTTCTACGACCCGGTCTCGATAGAGATGGACCGGCCCCCGGTCTTCCTTCAGCTCCGTCCGTCCCTCCAGAGCCCTCGTCTCACCCACTTCTCCGAGACACCAGACCGCCATGCCCCGGGCCTGGGAATCGGGTCGGTCCAATGCCTCGATCACGAGGGGGAGGACTGTGGGAAGGTCATCCCTGGCCACACCGATGAGGCGGCCGATGGCCCAGATGGCACCGGGACGGAAGCGCTCCAGGTCTTCCTCCTCCAGCGTCTCGAGAAGGTGGAAGGCGATCGGAATATGGTTCTTCGAGAGGGCAGGGAGGCGGACACAACATTCTGCCATGCATTCCGGAGCCCTCCAGAATACCGCACCGGCCTCCTCGGTGATGAGCCAGTAGAGGCGCCGCAGGTGCTCCTTCACATAGGCCTTATCGGTAGCCGCCACTCTCTCCACGGCCATCCCCATGGCTTCAATGGCTCTCCAGACCACCTGAAGATCCGGATCGTACGTGAGGGATATAAGGCTGCCCAGAACCCGCCTCCTCCCGGCGGCCAGCTCTGCCACATCCTCCAGATTCCCGCTCACGAGGAGGTCGTGAACCGTGCTTTTCAGGGCTTTTGAGGCCATTCGTTTCTTCCCTTATGGTGCCGGGAAGAAGGTGTAACTCACCCAGGTGAGGGCTCCCAGCAGCACCACCCCCAGAGCAATACTCCAAAAAATGAGCTTCTTCTCCACCGGAAGAAGGGGCTCGTACTCCATCTTCTCCATCTCTTCCGCCAAACGCGGTCGCTCATGCTCGGTCATTATCTCCTCCTAGCCGCCCACCACGGGCGGTGTAATACCGTGGAAGAATACCCACGAGATCACCAACCCCACCCAGATGATGAAGCCGAAAAGGCAGATGACGTATATGGCCGCCAGGCGCCCGATCCCTTCCTCCCAGAGTTTCCGGAAGTTCGACACCACTCCGATGGCGAAGAAGGTCATGGCAAAAAACAACTGCCTGAAGACGTTGGCTTCGTTGGACGCCGCCTTAGCTGCGTCCAGCAAATCCGGTACCATGATGCACAGGACCAGGGTGGCGACGAAAGTGAAGATGTACCCCAAGACGAACTTGGGGAAACGCTCCCAGATCTCCACCAGCCGCACCTTCTCCCCGGCCTTCCGGTCGATGACCGTGACCCAGAGGATGGCCAGGATAAAGGCCCACACTCCGATGAAGACGTCGATGAAGACCTTCACCGTGGTCGTGGCCATGAGGATCCATCCTTCCGCCCACTCCACCCCCATGACCTCAATGGCCTTGGCTCGAATCAACGCGTCGGTGATGGCCCCCGCGGCCACCGCAGCCCCATCGGTTTTCACCGCGAGGCCCATCCACGCTCCGGCGACCATAGGTTCATGGTATAGGAACTTTTGGGCGGCAAAGGGCAGGACCACCAACTCCACCACGGCGAAAACCACCACCAGAGAGGAAACCATGATAGGGATAATGGGCCGAGCCCGGATGGCGCCTCCCGTGGCGATGGCCGCCGATACCCCGCAGATGGAGATCCCTGAGGCCAGGGGAGCAGCCCACTCCTTACTGAACTTGAAGTATTTCCGGGCCACGAAGTAAACCACCGCCCAGTAGATGAGGTACGCCTCCACGATGGCGCAAAGCCCTCGGAAGATGACGGCTGAGGCGAGCCCCAGGGCGTCCACAGCCTTCACCCCCAGTCCCAGTCCCATCACCACGATGGCGATCTTGATGAAGAGCTCGGGTTTGGTTGCTTCGGCGATCTTGTCGGCGGCTTTTGGGAAGAAGTTCCCCACCACCAGCCCCGCTAGGAGGGCCAGAATGTACCCCGCCTCCCCGGTGAGATTCATGGACCAGCCGATCCCCAGGGAATCCAGCTTGTCCGGGGTGGCGGCTATATAGGCGTAATGACCCAGGAACCAGCAGACGTACGAGGCGATGAATATGACCGTGAATCCCAACATGAAACGGGGGATATGGGCTTCGAGGCCTCGAGCGGCCACGGTCATGAGAACGAGAAGAAAGACGAAGGTGAGGACCAGAGACGGTCCTCCACCGAGGCCGGAGTATCCCTCGGAAACGGGTTGGAGGGCCTGGCCAGCGGACACCCAGACGTTGGTTTTCACCACCCAGCCCAGAATGTCGGCTCCCACCAGGAGCCCCAGGGATAGTGCGAAGATCAGGAGCCCGATCCACAAGGACATCCAGTCTTCGCTCTTCAGCAGGGACCGCAGACCAGACATACTGCACTCCCTTCCAGGATGCGGCGGAGCACCAGGAGGCGGAGCCCAAGAGGGAGTCCGCCGCAAGTGAAGGAGACTCACCAGGGCCTATCGGCCGGTGTCCAGAATGGGGGAGCGCAAAGCTCCTCGCAACGGGGCATGAGGAGAGATTATTTTTCTGGGATTAAACGATTCTCATCCCCTCCGGAAGAGATGGCAAAGCCTACACCGGGAGAGGGGTCGATCAGGCGCGACTGGAGAGAACGTTGGCCTCGGATGAGGCCAACGGGAGGAAATCAAAGAGGACCGAAAGACCTTCCCTACCCCACCAACTCCCCGACCAATCGTACGAACTCCTCGGGCTCGATCGGCTTGCTCAAGTACCCTTCGGGCGGAGGGATCTTCCGGCGACTGGAAATGAAATGCTTGAAGTCGTCCGACACCCCGGTGATGATGATGACCGGGACAGACTTGTAGGCCTCTTCTTCCCTCAGCTTCCGATAGACCCCAACCCCGGACTTCTCCGGCATGGTGACGTCCAGGGTGACCAGGTCCGGAATCTTTTCTTCGAGGCGCGCCAGAGCCTCATTTCCGTCTCTCGCCCAGACGGTCGCATAACCGTTGTCTTCCAGCACCGTGATGAAGAAATCCCGAGCGTCGGGGTCGTCATCCACCACCAAGATCGTTTTAACGCCATCAGGCATTGATCGTATTCCCCTTCGAAATGGGAGAATCGGGATCCCCCGGTTCGTTTGGTCGAACCCTGGGTAAACTTACGACAAACTTCGTCCCTTCGCCCAGCTTTGAACGGAGGTCGATGTCCCCACCGTGAGCTCGCGCGATCTTCTCGGAAATGAAGAGGCCGAGGCCAGTCCCCGTGCCCTTTGAGGAAAAGAACAGGGAGAAGACTTTCTCTTGGGTTTCCTGGTCCATCCCCATCCCATCGTCCTCCACCTCGAAACGGACCCTCTCGGAATCCCCATCCACTCGGACCACGACTCGGTGGCCTTTTGGGCACTCCGCCAGCCTGCAAGCATCCAGGGAGTTTTCGACGAGGTTCGCCAGAAGTGCTCGGACGGCCTGGGGATCGCCTTCGAACCCCCCGGCCCCAGCACCCACCTCCAGGCTCAGATCAGCCTCCAGCTCACTGGCGCGGGATTCCATCATGGTCACGACATCGAACCCGATTTCTCCGGCGTCGATGTCCTCCCAGCTCGGCACCCGATCCTTTGCATAATAGAGGATGTCCGACACCATGGTTTTGATGCGTTCGGCGTTCCGCTGGACGGTGGACCACCCCCGCTTCACTCGGCTGTCATCGTTCTTGGTGAAGCCCGAATTCACGAGATACATCCCCCCACTCAACCCGTTCAACAACCCCTTGAGGCTGTGCGAGACGGATCCAATGAGGAGACCGAGTTGGGTGAGGCGATCCTCCAGCTCTCTGACCTGCGTGATGTCGGCGCTCATCTCCATCACCGCCGTGAGTTCGCCATTCTCCCGAATGGGCGCCGTGGTCACCAGAACATTCCTTCTCTTCCCGTAGCGTGAGGTCACCACCTCTTCCCGGGTGTGGGAAAGCCCGTCAGCCAGAGTCTGCTGGACGGGGCATGGTTCACAAGCGGTGGCCCGGTGCTTATAGGCTTCAAAACACTTGGCCCCCAAGGCTCGGCCGAAGTCCTCCAGGAACGCTTTGTTGGCTTCGATGATGTTCAGGTCCTGATCCTGAATGGAGATGTAGCAGGGGACTTCGTCAAAGAGGGTGTGATATTTCTTCTGGCTGGCTTGAAGGAGCTTTTGAAGGTTTTTGATGTGGGTGATGTCTGTGGACATCTCCATGGCCGCGACGATCTCGCCGGATTCGTTCCGAATGGGCTTGGACCTTACAAGAACCGAGAGCGTCTCCCCGGAAAGGGTGGTGATCTCTTCTTCGCTCTCATGCCTCTGACCGTCCTGGAACGTTCGGGCCACCGGGCATACCTCGCAGCGTTCCGACCTCTGCTTGTAGACCTGGAAGCAGTATCGGCCTTCGTAGACCCCGAAATGCTCCCGAAACCGTCCGTTCGCCGAAAGGATCCTGAAGTTCCGATCCTGCACGGAGAGAATGCAGGGCATCTCCTCGAAGATCTCCTGGAAATTCAGCTCCATTCCCTCCTCCTCGGGGCTGAGAAAGAAACCCCAACATCACAAGCGGGCGCTCCCCGCGGCCTGGTAGCCGCGGGGAGCCAACCCGAATTGGCCGAGTCTTGGCCGGGTTTCTAGCTGTCCTGGTGAACGACCTCCAATACCTTCCGCACACTTAGAAGGAGTCGTTTCTCGTCCACCGGCTTGTCCACGTAACCCTCAGGCGGCCGGACGGAGCGCTCGTAGATGAGCCTTCTCAGCTCCGGCCTCCCTGTGATTATGCAAATCTTCAAGTCTTCCAGCTCCGGGTCTTTCCGAATGAGTTCGAAGACCTCCCCCACATCCCGACCGGGCATGTGAAGATCTAGGGTCAGGACGTCGGGTTTTTCCTTTCGAGCCATCTCCAGGACTTCGTCCCCGGTCATGGCTCTGATGATCTCCGCCCCGTTGTCCTCCAAGACCATGGAGATGAAGTCCAACTGGTCGGGCTCGTCGTCGGCAACCAGAATTCTGCGTCCTGCCAGGGGGAGCTCCTCTCCCTCAGCGCCCACGCCCACCGGCACGGGAATCTCGACCTCTTCCACAGCGACCGGCACTTCCTCTATT
>JBDRDQ010000194.1:0-5628 GCA_043820695.1 Gemmatimonadota bacterium
CGGGCGACGTGAGCCCCGGGCGGCGGGGTGGGGGTGGAAGCGAAGAATGGGTGGATAGCGAGAACCTGTATGACGAGGACTTCTACACCGGAACCACCTCTATCCAAGCCGCTGACGAAGAAGGCTGGGTGGTCTCCATCACGCCCAGCGGGGGTTGGATTCCCGCCGTCATCGCCGGTCGCACGGGAGTCGGTCTCAGCCAGCGGGCCCAGAGCTTCGTCACTGATCCGGCCGACGGTCCCTTCAACGTCGTGGAGCCGGGTAAACGCCCACGGGCTACCCTCACCCCCGGCCTGGCCCTCAAAGATGGGAAGCCCTTCCTGTCCTTCGCGGTCCAGGGCGGTGACGGCCAGGACCAGAATCTCCTCCAGTTCTTCCTGAACATGGTGGAGTGGGACATGAATGTTCAGCAGGCGACCGAAGGTCCCAACATCAACAGCAGCCAGATGAGGGGATCGTTCGCCGCACACAGCTCCTCTCCCGGCGAGATGCTCATCCACGAGTCCGTCCCCGAGGAGGTCCGTGAACAGCTCCGGCAAATGGGCTACGATCTGAGGGTGTCCGCCCGCACATCCGGCCCCATCAATGCCGTGTTCTTCGATTGGGTGAACGGGGCGTTCTGGGGTGGATCCAGCAATCATGGAGATGACTACGGAATCATCTGGTAGGGCCCCAAGGATGACCACTCCACTCCTCACTCGCCTCCGAACGCGGATGCAGCGCTCGGAGACCGTTGCGCCCGTGGCCATGGCCGTGACGGTGGGTGCGCTGGCGGCCGCCGGAGCCATTGTCCTCCGGGTCCTGATCCGAGCGGTCCAATGGTTCTTTTTCGATCAGGGTGAGCGGCTTGGGGCGGCCATCGGTTTTCACTGGGCCGAGCACATCCATTACCTCATCGCCCCGGCCGTCGGGATGGTGGTGGTCTCCTGGATCGTGCGCCGGTGGGCTCCGGAGGCTCAGGGTCATGGCGTCCCGGAGGTCCAGTACGCCATCCGGAAGTTGGGGGGGCGGATCAGGGGGCGGGTGGCCGCCGTCAAAGCCGTGGCTTCAGCCATCTCCATCGGGTCTGGTGGGTCGGTGGGTCGGGAGGGGCCCATCGTCCAGATCGGCTCATCTCTCGGGAGCACCGTGGCTCAGGCTGCGGGGTTGGGGCCGGACCAGATCCGCATCATGGTAGCGGCCGGGGCAGCCGGGGCCATCGGGGCCACCTTCAACGCGCCCATTGCCGGCGTCATGTTCGCCATGGAGGTGATCCTGGGGAGCTTCGCCGCCAGGTCCTTCGGCCTGGTGGTGATCGCCTCCGTGACCTCCACCGCCATCTCCCAGGCCGTTCTGGGGAGTGAACCCGCCTTCCGCCTGGTGGAACCCTTCACCCTCGTTAGCGAGTGGGAATTTATCCTTTATCTGGGCCTGGGTGTCTTCACGGGGCTCATCGCCCTGGCCTATGTCCAGAGCGTGTACTGGTTCGAAGACTCCTTCGATGCCTGGGAACTGAACCCCAGCCTGAAGGCTCTCATCGGGGGCTTGGGTGTGGGCGCCCTGGGCTTTTTCGGCAGCGATCTCATCTTCGGCATCGGCCACGAGGGTGTGGAGTTGGCCCTCCAGGGGGAGATGGCTCTCGGGCTCATGCTGGGCCTGGTCGTGATGAAGATCCTGGCCACCTCGGTGACCCTTGGGGCGGGAGGATCCGGGGGCGTTTTTGCCCCGGCCCTTTTCATCGGGGCCATGGCCGGCGGCGCCTTCGGGAGGGTGGCGAACCAATTCCTTCCCAGCCTTACCGCGCCTCCCGGGGCCTATGCTTTGGTTGGGATGGCGGCCCTCTTCGCGGCGGCGGCCCACGCTCCCATCACCGGCATCATCATCCTCTTCGAGATGACGGACAACTACAGGATCATCCTCCCCCTGATGTTCTCCGTCGTCGTGGCCCATCTCATGGCCTCGGCCATCTACCAGGACTCCATCTACTCCATCAAGCTGCGAAGAAAGGGAGCCCTCTCGGCCCCCCAACAGGAGATGGGTATTCTGGATCTCCTGTTGGTGACGGATGCCATGTCTCCCGAGTTCGAGACGGTTTCCCCTTCGCTTTCCCTGGACGACATGACCGAGGTGGCCCGGGGGGGGAGGGTCCGAAGTTGGTTGGTGTTGGGCCCGGAGAAGCATTTACTTGGTATCGTCACAGAGACGGACCTCGAGTCGGCCATCGTCTCCGGGCGGGCAGAGGGCGCTAGGGTCGGGGACATCATGACGACGTCTCTTACCACTTGCACTCCTGGAGAGCCGCTCAGGACCGCCTTCCGCCGCTTCGCTGACCGGGCCGTTTATCAGATCCCGGTGGTGGAGGAGGACGATCCCCGTAGGGTCACAGGGGTCTTACGGAGAAACGAGTTGCTCTGGGCGTTCAAGGAGTTGGCGGACGAACACCAAAGCCTGCTTCACCGAACCGGAGTCGAAGTGACACCTCGCCACGGGGAATCGGTTCAGTTGGAGGTCCAGGTCAGGGCAGGGCAGGAGGATCTCTGCTTCCGGAAAATCCGGGACATTCCCCTGCCCGGGGGGACGTTGATCGCTCTCCTTCGAAGAGGGGAGAGGGCCGTGGTCCCGAAGGGTGACACCCGGGTCGAACCGGGGGATGTCCTGGTTCTCCTCACCACCCGCGACCAGGAAGACGCGGTTCGAAGATGGATGGGGGAGCACTGACGATTCGGGCGGACAGGGCGTAGGACTACTTCTTCCCGATCATCCAGGGAATGAGCAGGAACATCCCGATACAGATTCCCATGGCCGCGTAGAACACCGCATCCATCCCCTTCCAGGCGAAAACTCCCGCCATGATGAGGGGTCCCAACGTCTGCCCCACCCTCAACACCATTCCATTCGCCGACATGAAGATGGCCCGGTGCTCGGTCGGAGCCAGCCCCGCCAGAAGGCTCATGACAACCGGGTAGTTCATCCCCTGGGCCACCCCGAATAGCGCGACGGGGATCGCGACCAGCCAATGCCCGGGTAGCCATGGGATGGCGACGAAGGAGAGGGCATAGAGGGCGAAGGCGTAGGTGATGAGCCCTTCCGACGAGAAGGCCCGATGGAGAAAGCGGAGGCTGGAGGCGGTGATGGCCGTGGAGAGCGAGCCCACGCTCATGATCAGGCCAATGGCCAGGGCCGTGGAGCCGAACCGGTCCGCCAGATGGAGCGGGATGAAGACCGTGTAGGCGCCGTAAAGAACGATGAAGGTCATGACGGAGACCAGGTAGAGGCCGATGACCCTTCGATTCTTCATGCCGGAAAGGGCCTCCCTCAGGTAGGTGCCGAGGCCCTCACCCGGCTCGACCTCTACAGCCTCCAGCTTGAACAGGACAGCCAGGGCTACTCCCAACCCGACAATCGGAAGGGCGAAAGGCACATACCATCCCAGCGCTGCCAAGGCCCCGCCGAGGGCGGGATACACGGCCGTCCCCATGCTCAGAATCGAAGCGTTGTACCCCATGGCCTCGGTTCGTTGACGGCCGCTGAAAAGGTCCCCGATGAGGGTAGCGTTCAGGGACCCCAGGGACGCGGCGCCCACGCCCTGGAGAAACCTCAGGAGGAGGAGGAGCTCGAAGTCCCGGGCCAGGGAGCAGGATGCCCCGGCCAGGGAGAAGAGGAGCAGGGCGGGGACCAACACCTGCTTCCTCCCGAACCGGTCGGCCAGGATGCCGAAGACGGGCGTGAGGATTATTCCGGGGAGGGTGAATACGGTGATGAGGAGCCCCACAGCTTCCGGAGCGACGTCCAGCTCCCGTGCGACCGTGGGAAAGACCGGAGCCACGGAGGAGACCCCGAGGACCGCCAGCAGTGTGACCCCGAAGATGATGTTGAGGTTGGGGTCGAGATAAAGTGGACGTTCCGGGGCTGTTCCAGACCGGGGCATCTGCGCTATTCCAAATGGTCCAAGGGGTGGCCTGAGCCCGGGAGGGCGTCACCGGGATCGGAAAACCGAGGGCTCAGGATCAAGGGCCCGGCCGGCTGAAGTTGCCCCCTAGGGGCGAGGGGATCAAGATTCGGCCAAATCCGGAGCTGTGGAACCCGCATCGTTCCCGCTCCAATAACGGTCGCCAGGGGGTCCTAGGCGCGCTCATGCGCATCGCACTTCTTATCACCTGCTTCAATGACGCCCTGTTTCCCCAGACGGGTGTGGCCCTGGTTCGGGTCCTGGAGTCTTTGGGTCACCAGGTGGTTTTTCCGCCGGGGCAGAGCTGCTGTGGGCAGGTCCACTTCAATACCGGGTACCGGAAGGAGGCCGGCCGGCTGCTCCATCGGTTCCTGCGGGTTTTCGGCGAAGCCGATGTCGTGGTGGCTCCTTCCGCCTCCTGCGTCGCGATGGTCCGGGAGCAGTATCCCTGGCTGGCCTCGGAAGTGGGGGATGACGCTTTGGTTTCCGAGGCGAGGGAGCTGGGGGCCCGGACCTTCGAGTTGAGCGAGTTCCTGGTGGGGAGGCTGGGGGTGGAGGATGTAGGGGCCGCCTTTCAGGCCCGAGTGGCTCTCCATCCCACCTGCCATTCCCGAAGAGGGATCGATGTGGGGGATGCTCCGGAACGCCTCCTTCGTGCGGTCGAGGGGGTGGAGCTGGTGGACCTTCCCAACGTTGGCGAGTGTTGCGGTTTCGGCGGGACCTTCGCGGTGAAGAATCCCGACACATCCATGGCCATGCTCTCGGACAAGATCCGAGACATCCGAAGCTCCGGCGCCGAGGTCCTCACCGGAGTGGACAACTCCTGCCTCATGCACATCGGCGGCGGGATGCACCGGCTCGGTATCCTGGGGGGGAACGGGAGGCAGGCGGACGCCGGGAAGAACATCCGGGTCATGCACCTTGCGGAGATCCTGGCCTGCAGGGAAGGGGACCGGGCGTGAGTGGAGGAACTCCCCTCCCCACCTTCCCCTCCTCGGCTCCGAGGGCGCTCGCGGACGCGCAGCTCAGGGAGAACCTGAGGAAAGCCACCCATACGATCCGGGCGAAGCGTGCAGCCGTGGCCGGTGAGCTGCCCGATTGGGCAGAGCTGACCTCCGCGGCCCGAGCCATAAAGGAGGAGGCTCTGGGGGGCCTCGACCGGTATCTGGTGCAACTCGAGGAGTCGGTGGTTCAGGCCGGTGGCAGTGTACACTGGGCCAGGGACGCGGAGGAGGCTACTCGGATCATCGGGGATCTGGTCGTGGCGGCCGGAGCCTCCGAGCTGGTGAAGGTGAAGTCGATCACCACCGATGAGGTGGGACTGAACGCAGCGTTGGCGGCCAGGGGCATCGCCGCTGTCGAAACGGATCTGGCCGAACTCATCATCCAGCTGGCATCGGAGAGATCCTCCCACTTCCTGGTTCCCGCGATTCATAAGAACCGAACCCAGATTCGTGACCTCTTCAGGGAGCATTTGGGCCAACCCGAGCTGACGGATGAGCCTGCCGTGCTGGCAGAGGCTGCCCGCCTTCACCTCCGGGAGAAGTTCCTGACGGCGGAGGTGGCGGTGAGCGGCGCCAACTTCGCGACGGCGGATACGGGAACGGTGGGGGTGGTGGAGTCGGAGGGGAATGGCCGAATGTGCCTGACTCTTCCCCGGGTCCTCATCACCCTCATGGGAATCGAGAAGGTCCTCCCCA
>JBDRDQ010000195.1:0-3748 GCA_043820695.1 Gemmatimonadota bacterium
CCGTCCGGGTCCGGTTTCCCTTTTGGGCCGAGAGGGTTCGAGATATGTGCTGGCGCTCGACCTCTCGGAGGGATTGGCCGAGGAGCGGGGCCCCGGACCTCCCACCTCGCTTCTGCAGCTCTCCAGGGAGATACTCGAGTCCCACCCGATCTCCACGGGCAGAGAGGAGAAGGAGTCGTTCCAGGACATTTCGCATCTCCCGAACGTTCCCGGGCCATTCATAGTTGAGGAGCCGATCGGTCACCTCGATGTCCATGTCCTTGGGTCCCCCGGGGATTTGAGCGCCCAACCCGGCGAGCAAGATCTTCAGAAGAACGAGGCGGTCCTCCCTCGATCTCTCTCTGAGGGGGGGCAGGGCCAAGGGAAAGACGCTCAGGCGGTAGTACAGATCCTCCCGGAACCTGCCGTTCTTGACGTCCGATTCCAGGTTCCGGTTCGTGGCAGCCAGGAGCCGGCCCTCCAGCGGGATTTCCCGGGTGCCTCCAACCCGTCGGAAGGTCCGTTCTTCCAGAACCTGAAGGAGCTTCGGCTGGAGCGCCAGAGAAAGCTCGCCGATCTCGTCCAGGAATACCGTTCCGGCGTGGGCGAACTCGAAGAGACCCAACTTCCGCTCCCTGGCATCGGTGAAGGCCCCCTTCTCATGCCCGAAGAGCTCGCTCTCGAGGAGCGTGGGTGTCAGCCCCGCGCAGGTGACCTGGACAAAAGGCGCCTTCTTCCTGGGCGACAGCTCATGGATCAGGCGGGCCACGTGCCCCTTCCCCGTCCCCGTTTCGCCGGAAAGCAAGACCACGGTTTGGTCATTCTCAGCCAACAGCCGGATCTGTTCCTGAATCTGACGCATGAGGGGAGAGCTGCCCAGAGTGTCCAGATCGGGGCCGGTCAGGTCACGGTTTCTGAGCCGTACGGTCTCGCGGCGAAGCCGGACCTTTTCGATTGCCCGGGTGAGCGCCGCAGCCAGGTGGGTCGGGTCGACAGGTTTGGTAAGGAAGTTCTCGGCTCCCATCTGGATAGCCCGAACCGCGGTCTCGACGTCCCCCTGACCGGTGAGCATGACTGCGGCCCCGCCCCCCTGAACAACCTTCTCCAGGACATCGAAGCCCGAGATGTCCGGCAGGTTCAGGTCAAGAAGGACGACGTCAGGATTGAGCTCCTGGAAAGCTGCGATGCCTTCCATCCCGGTGCCGACGCTGAAAACCTCGAGACCGGACTTCTGGAGTAGAGAGGAAACAGCCTTCCGTACATGAAGGTCGTCCTCGACAAAGACCACGGTTCCGTTCACTGTCGTAGGCCTCCAGAGGCCCGTGTGTTCAGCACCTGAACGTTGTCCAACAACTGAACGGTTGCAGGATAATATGCTCAGGTCAAGGCAAAACGGCTATCCGACAGACTGGGCCGTACATTTTCTGGACACGTCCGCTTTCCTCGGGCATCGTCACGAAACCTCTTAAGATATTATACTATAATAAGTTATGGCCTTTTCCAAAGTCCGGCACACGACATGCGCTTGGATCCAGAAGGAAATCAAGGATGGGACACGAGGAAGTACTGACCGAAACACTTTTACCAGAGGAGGCCCGGGCTTCCAAATAAAAATGGATCGCCATTGAACTGACGTTCGGCGGCGAACGCAAAAAAACTCGGTGTTCCACCTGATCGAGGAGAGCTCCCCCCCACCCACGGGTGGGGGGGAGCTCTCTGGTTGGGCCGGCATCAGTCTTTAGGTCAAGAGGAAGGGAAGCTCTCCAGGATAGGGAGCAAAACCTACACCGTGTTCGGGAAAAAGCGCTAAGGCCGGCTCACCGAAACGGAATTCTCGGACGGACGGGAGCCGGTCATCGGACCATGACGCCTCGCTTCGACACCGTGAATTTCGGTTCCCCGCCTAGCCAGGCACTGCTGCTCAGGATGCGATCTAGCTCCTGCCCAACCTCGGATTGCGTCACAAAAACCGTAACGAGGATATAGAAACTCGACCCTGATTGCCGGCGCTCCGGTACGTTGTCGTAGTCCAGCGTATAATCATCGGCTCGGAATGAGAAGCCCTCCGGGAGATAGGGTCCAAGGGTCCCAGGAATCACACCCCTCTGCGCGTCCCCCGGCCAGGTCCCCAGATCGGCCAGGTGACTGTGGACCGCGACCCGGACGACATGCAGGTCCCCAACGATCGTTGTAGCCCGTGCCTTAACTATGGACCGGTGGAGGTTGGGAATAAGGAAGCCCAACAGGGTCCCAATGATCAGGACCACGACCAGGAGTTCCATCATTGTGAAGCCGGCATGACGGTCCACGCCGCTTCTGACAAATACCATATAGGTCTCCCATGATCACGTACAGGCGGCGGTTGCCCCCGCCGTCGACCCTAGACCCTCGGGACGGGCGGTGAGTAGACCAACCAAGACGGATCGGTATGGGATGGTCTGCCCCTGGCCCGGCCTCAGAAAGAACCGGGTACCGCAGACGCGGTTTTGGCCTCCTAGGATGCAGCTTGTATGCCAGGGAGGCATGGCTGCTCCAAACTCCTGCTATTTACGGTGTTACGTGGATCTTTTTCGAGTTTGCTAATCGTTCCAGATGTTCAGATAATGAACGGGGATGGGGTGAGGGATGCAACCAGGTCGGCGCCATTGAAGGGTCTGGCGCCATCCCCTAGAGTGTTCACTTTCTGCACGTTGTTCAATAACTGAACTTTTTCTCGTGAGGAATCCTGATCAAGGCCTCGGAACTCGTCCCGGATCCCTGCTCCCAGCCGAAATGATCTCTTGTGGTCTGTATCAAAAATGCATATCAATATGTACATGAGAACCACATTGAATCTGGATGACGAGCTTCTTGCGGAAGCCCTGCGGCTCTCTGGTCTCGATGAGAAGACGGCGGTCGTTCATGAAGGATTGAGGGCCCTCATCGCCCGGGAGAAAGCCCGGCGATTGGCTCGCCTGGGTGGGTCGGAACCTCAGCTCAAGGCCGTTTCCCGCCGCCGAGTTCAGCGAAAAGCTTGATGATCGTCGATACTTCCGTATGGATCGACCACCTGCGGCACGGCAACTCCTCCCTGGCATCCCTCCTGGAGGAAGGGGACGTCTGGTGCCACCCCTTCGTACAGGGGGAGTTGGCCTGCGGGAATCTGCGGAACCGGGAAGAAATCCTATCCCTTCTTGACGCTCTTCCTCAGGCGCCGATGACCACGAGTGCCGAGGCCCTGGGCCTCTTGGAGAAGCGGAATCTCATGGGAATCGGGTTGGGTTGGGTGGACGCGCACTTACTGGGGTCGGCCCTCCTGGCAGGGGTCCCTCTATGGACTTTCGATCGGCCATTGGCTGATGCCGCCGGGCGGCTCGGCGTCGGGACGCTACTTTAACCGCTGCCCCGGTCCGCGAAAACCTCATCCTCCTCGCCGGGGTTGACGTGTTGGCCTCCGCCACCGGACCGTGGAACCATGATCTCATGGCTCCTCCCGGGAGCACCCTACCTCCGACTCCGGCGGAGCACCCCGAGGGCCGCCAGGAGGGAGAGCCCCTGGGTGAAGATGTTGATCCACGGGCCGTTCAGGCTGCCCAGGATACCCATGAAGTCAGCCGGGAGCTCCCCGGAGAGGCCGTCGGCGAAGAGACCCGAGAGGTTCTGGAGGGCAGGGGCCAGGAGCTGGGGATCCTGCACGGCGCCTCGCACCAGGTCGATCATGGAGGCTATCTGGGCCAGGGTGAGCGCGGCGGCGGCAAGGGTCATGAGAAGGGAGAAGATACCTCGGCGG
>JBDRDQ010000196.1:0-6489 GCA_043820695.1 Gemmatimonadota bacterium
CCTGGCAGCACCGGTGCCCAGGACCAGCCGCCGCCCCTGGACAGGGTCGTCGGCCTGGAGCTGGCGGACGTTTCGCTGAGGGACGCGCTGAACCAGCTTCAGCGAGCCACAGGTGCCTCCCTCATCTACAGTCCGGACTTCGTGCCGGTGAACCGGGTGGTCTCCTGCCCCTGTGTCGATCGAACCCTGCGGGAGTCCCTTGAGCTTCTCCTCCAAGGCACCAACCTCACCTTCGACGCTCTCGGCAATCAGGTCCGGATCGCACCGCATCGGCCCACCTCCCCGGAGGCCCGTCTGGGCATTATCGCCGGCCTGGTCCTGAACCGCGCCAATGAGGCCCCGGTTCCCAACGCCCTCATCCAGCTCAGCGACGGGAGGGGCTCTCTCTCCAACGAGAACGGCCGCTTCATTCTGGTGAACGTTCCTCCGGGCACGTACAGCCTGGCGGTGACGGGACTCGGGTGGGAACCAGCCCAGATCCCCGGGATCCAGGTAACCGCCGGGGTCACCTCCACGGTGGAGGTTCGGCTTACCCAGAGGGTGATTCCCCTTTCGGCTCTGGTGGTCTCACCCGGAACGTTCGTGATTCTGGATGACACCAGGGCTTTGGCTCTCCAAACCCTCACCCGAGAGGAGATCGAAACGGTCCCCCAAGTGGGGGAAGACGTCTTCCGGTCCCTCAGACGCCTCCCGGGCGTCGCATCCGATGACATCTCCACTCGCCTCTACCTTCGTGGAGGACAGGATAGGGAGACCCTCATCCTTCTGGATGGGATGGAGCTCTACGAACCCTACCACCTGAAGGATTTCGAGGGCGCCCTGGGGATTGTCGACATCAATGCCCTCGGGGGGATCGACCTTCACGCCGGGGGGTTTCCCGTGGATTTCGGAGACCGGGCGGCGGGCGTCTTCGCGATGGAGACGAGGAATCCGCCCACTGAGGGCACCCGAACCACATTTGGCCTCTCCCTCACCAACGCTACGGTGATGTCCCGGGGAGCCTTTGCCGGAGGAAGAGGGCAATGGCTCTTTTCCGGCCGCAGGGGCTACATGGATCTGGCCTTCAGGCTCACCGATGTGAACAAGGGGTTTTCCCCCATCTATTACGATCTGCTCGGAAAAGTGAAGTATCAGCTGGGTTCTCGGCACACTCTCTCGGCCAATGTCCTTCAAGCCAATGACGAGTTGGAGCTGGACCCGGATGTTCTGGGGGAATCGCAGGAGGGAGACCTTTCCACCGGATGGGGAAACACCTACGGGTGGCTGACCTGGAATGCCTTCTTTACCCCCCGAATCCGGGCCCAAACCGTCGCTTCGGGAGGAAGAATCAGCAGAAGCCGAGTGGGATTCATGTCGGAACCGGGCCGGGTTGAAGGACCGGAGATGGTCGATGTCTCCGACAACGCCGACTTCGATTTCGTGGGCCTTAAGCAGGACTGGACTATCGACTTCGGGGACCGGGTGGCAGCCAGGGCAGGGCTCTTGGTCAACCGCCTTTATGGGCATTACGACTACGCCAACTGGACTCGAACACTGGTCTCCGCACCCACCGGTGATCTAGTGGGGGTCACGGACGCCGTTCTTGTCAAACTCGACCCCACCGGTACTGAATTCGAGGCCTATGGGGCTTTGCGCTTTCAGCCCATTCCCCGGGGGACGGTGGAAGTGGGCCTACGGTACGACAAGCGGACCCACACGGGCGACTCGGACCTTTCCCCCCGGATCCAAACCAGACTGGATCTTGGGGACCGAACGACCCTCAGGGGCGGGTGGGGGGTGTACCAGCAATCCCAGGGAATGCACGAGCTGGAGGCAGGGGACGGAGAGACCACCTTCGCCCCATCCGAGAGGGCGACACAGACGGCTCTCGGCCTGGACCACCGGCTGCCGAACGGGATCCAGGGGAGGCTGGAGTTGTATCATCGCAGGGTGGAGAGGCCCCGCAGGATGTACATGAATCTGTGGCGGGAAATCCTCCCCTTTCCGGAATTGGACGGAGACCGGGTCCGGATCGACCCGACCGAGTCCCGGGCCGTTGGAATGGAGGTCATGGTCAGTGGGAAGGGGGAGGCCTTCGATTGGTCCGGAAGCTATGCCCTCTCCTCCTCCGAGGCTCTCATCGCCAGTGAGTGGACACCCCAGTATTGGGACCAGACCCACGCGCTTTCCCTCACCCTGGGGTGGCGCCCGACCCCTCGGTGGACCGTCACCGGGGCTTGGCAGCTTCGATCCGGATGGCCGTTCACGCCCCAGATCATCCAGTTCGACACCCTCACGGTTTTTCAGAATGGAGGATTGGACTCGGCGCTCCGTTGGAGAGAGGAGTTCGGTGCCCTCAATTCCGTTCGCCTTCCGGCCTACCACCGGCTCGATCTCCGGGTGACGCGGAGCTTCGCCGTCAGACGTGGGACTTTGGACGTGTACCTGGACCTTTTCAACGCCTACGATCAGCAGAACCTGCGGTCCTTCGACTATGGCACTCGGGTCATCGGTGGCGAGGTGAAATGGGTGAGGTACCCCGATGAGGGGCTGCTCCCACTCCTACCGTCCATTGGTTTCCGATGGGAGTTTTAGCGATGAGGCCGTGGGGTGTAGTTGTATTGGTGCTCGGAATCGCCGGGTGCGACCACGATCCCACTGTCCTCGAGACCCATCCCCTGGACCTCAGAGGCGCCACGAACGCGACAGTCGACTCCCGTTATCTGGTTATGAGCGACGGCGTGAGAATCGCCGTGGATGTGTACGTTCCGACCGACTACCCGGGTGGCGGTCTATTGCCAACCGTGTTGGAAATGACCCGTTATTGGCGGAGCCGGGGAGAGGGGATCCCCTACACCATCCGAAGAGGGTTACAGCGTGGGTTCGTCTGGGTGGTCATGGACGAACGGGGAACCGGCGCATCGTTCGGCGAGTGGCCTGTCCCCCTGTCTGACCGGGCCATCCAGGACGCCCGGGAGGTTCTGGATTGGATCGTGGAACAGCCATGGTCCAATGGCCGGGTCGGAGCCACGGGAGTGTCCTATCCGGGGATGGCAGCCCACCAACTGGCCGCCGCAGGACACCCCGCCCTGCGCGCTGTCGTACCGATGTCCGACAGCTACGATCTCTATGAGGACCTTCTCTTTCCCGGGGGCGTGTTCAACGAAGCCTTCCTTCGGGGTTGGAGCGAGGCCACCTTCGCCCTGGACCGGAGCTCCAGTCTGGCAATCGGTGGAGAGTCCTTTCGACTGAGTCCGGTGGACGCGGACCCAACCGGCGAGCTGCTGGGCCAAGCCATCGCCGGCCATGGCGGCAACCTGAACGCATTCGAAGCCTTCCAGGCCATCACCTTCAGAGACGACTCCTCTCTGCCCGGGTTCACCCTTGGCGAGATCAGCACCCGCATCCGGTCGGAAGCGCTGGAGGAATCGGGAGTGGCCATCTATCAGTGGGGAAGTTGGATGGACGCCGGCTCCGCCGACGGGGTCATCCGGGGGTTCATGGAGTCCACCAGTCCCCGACGAGCCACTATCGGGTCCTGGACCCACGATCTATCATCCAACTCTTTCACCGGCGATGGGAATCGTTCGACCGCCCACCCTTCCTTCGACGCCCAGTGGGAAGAAGCCCTGAATTTCTTCGACGACCTGCTGCGAAAGAACAAACCCATTCAGGACCGGATCCTCCGGTACTACACCATGGGGGAGGGCCGATGGAAGGCCACTCCGACCTGGCCGATTCCCGGAACGGTGCCGAGGACCTTCTACATGGCGAACGAGGGCTCGTTGAGCCCCTCTGCGCCCACCGCAGCCACCGGCGAGGATCTATACGAAGTGGACTTCGAGGCCGAATCCGCGATGGAACCCCGGTGGATGGGACCCCTCTTCGCCGACACCTGGTATCCCGACCGGAGAGAAAGGGACCTCAGGCTCCTGGTCTATCAGTCGCCTCCTCTGACGGAGGCCATGGAGGTCACGGGTTACCCTGTGGTCCATTTGGACCTCTCTTCCACCCATTCCGACGGTGCGTTCTTTGTTTACCTCGAGGACGTGAGTCCCCAAGGGGTGGTCACCTACGTGACGGAGGGTGTGCTCCGGGGAATCCACCGGAATGTCACCGAGGAGCCATCTGAGTGGAAACCCCCGGTTCCATACCACTCCTTCAGGGCGGCAGACGCGAACCCCATCGTACCCGGCGAAGTTTTCGAGTTGGCTGTCGGCATGGAACCCACCTCCTTCCTGTTCAAAGAGGGTCATCGAATCCGAATCGCCATCGCCGGGCATGACGCCAGTTCGTTTCGACGCATACCCTCGGTGGGGACACCCCAGCTTCGGGTGCAGCGAAACAGCTCGTATCCGTCTTACATCGAGCTGCCGACCGTTCCAGGGTTATCCTGACCAAAAGTTCGGCTTCGGGAAAATCCTCCTGACGGACCTCATCATCGTTGGCGGATGCGTCGTCGAACGTTAGTTTCCGGCCTCCGTAACGTTCGAATAACCCTCGACTGGAATCTTCCGATGCGCAGAATGATCGGGTTTGCTCTTGTCTTCTCCCTGTTTACCCTGGGTGCTTGCCAGTTCCAGACCGGGAGCGCCTCCCTCGAAACGGATGACCAGAAGGCCAGCTATGGAATCGGGCTTCAGATGGGTTCACAGCTCATTCCCGCTGGATCTCACCTGGACATGGACGCCTTCCTGGCCGGGATCAGGGACGGAGTTGACGAGAAAGAACCGGCCCTCTCCGAGGAGGAGATTCAGGCTGCTCTGCAGGTGCTGAACCAGGCGGTCCAGGAGGAGGAGATGGCTCGCAGGGCGGCAGAAGGGGAAGCCAACGCCGCCGAGGGCGCCGCCTTCCTAGCCGAAAACGCCACCAAGGACGGCGTCATGGTCACCGAGAGCGGGCTTCAATACGAGGTGCTCCGAGAGGGTGACGGCCCATCTCCCATGCCCGAGGACCAGGTTTCGATCCACTACAAGGGGACCCTCGTCGATGGCACCCAATTCGACAGTTCCTATGACCGAGGTCAACCGGCCACCTTCGGAGTCGGCGGAGTGATCCCCGGGTTCTCAGAGGGGCTTCAGCTCATGACGGTGGGAAGCCATTACCGCTTCTTCATCCCGTCGGACATCGGTTATGGACCCGGTGGATCCGGCGGAACCATCGGTCCGAATGCTACGCTGATCTTCGAGGTGGAGCTTCTGGAGATCGTTGGGTAGGAGCGACGGGCTCCGGACGGGACCCCAATAAAGGGCTACTCCGTCCGGAGCGCCTCCCCCCGGGCTTACCCGGTTAAAATCAGAGAATCGCGTCCAGGTAGAGATCGAACCGGAAACGTTTGTCGGGCCCCGTCAAGCCGTGGGAGAAGTCCATCCGGATGAGGCCGTCCAGGAGACTGAAACCCAACCCTGCGCCGTAGAGAAGGTCCCCGGAATCGAAATCCTCACGAACACCGGCCCATCCCGCATCGCCGAACGCACTGATCGTCGTTGCTTGGGAGTAGGTCCGTGCCACCTCGAGGCGGCCCCGGGTGAAGGAAGGACCGGATAAGACCGACGCATCGTACCCCCTTAGGCTCAGGGGCCCACCCAGGAACCAATTCCGCTGCCTGGGAGTCTCTTCACCCCAGGTGGTGCCACCACCCGCTTCCAGCCCTATTCGCCAACTGGCATCCGCCAGAGGGATGGCCAGCCTGAGTATCGCGCTGGCCCGGAAGTAGTCCCCACTGATCGCGGTGGAGTCCGGGTTTCGCCAAGCCCCACCCTGCCCGTACAGCTCCAACCCTACCTGAGGAGCCAACGGATCCGAGCCCCACCAGGGCAGCAGCGTCAGCTCTCCGCCGACCTCCTCCAGGCGATCCGCCATCATGTTGGGTCGGAAGTCCCAACCGTCATCGAAGGCGTGGACCAAGGCGAAGTTCGTCTCGATGCCCATCGAGTCCTGCCGCTCGGCATAGGCCCGGAATCGGAAGGCCTCGCGGTCGGCTTCGGGAGAGCGCCAGACCAGATCGGCTCCGGTGGCCAGGTAGTACTCCCCGTCGTCCCTGCCGAAAAGGAGTGAGTTCAGAGAGTTTCCCAGGCCCAGATAGCGGCCCTGGGGATTGGTGGGGCGTACGGCCCGGTACCCACTGATCGCCACTCGGCGCAGCACCGAACGGCGCTCGAAGGTGAGTTTGGCTTTGGGCTCCAGATCGCCGAATCCGATGAAGCCGGTGGCATCGAAGTTCACCGGGCCCAAGAAGCTCCCGAACTCGGCTTCGAAGCGCCCTCCCACGGCCGGTCCCTCGACACGGTTGAATCGGACGAGATCGTGGCGAGCCCAACCCCAGTTAAAGCCCCACGGTATCCCTTGCATGGGAACCGGGGGAAGATCCGCGAGGGTCCGTACCATGTCCCCGAGCTCCTCTTCGGAGGAGAACCCGGGAGCAGCGTCCCAGATGGGGGGCGGAAGGTGAGGACTCACTTCCAGGACCGTGATATCCTGCGGCACCAGGAAGCGGGAATCTCGGTTACC
>JBDRDQ010000197.1:0-2321 GCA_043820695.1 Gemmatimonadota bacterium
CAAATGACATCAAAAGGGCCGATTGGCCCAGAGGTATCCGTTTGCCTTGCTGCGCCGATATGTTGGTTAGTGGGATTAAGGATTGGGTTCGTGGAGCTTTTCCGCAAGCATTTTCTCGCCTTCACGCCCCACCTGCAGCGCCTCTTCTAGCATCTGCCGGTTCAGCTCCAGGCTGACCTCGTCGTCGTCCGGTTCCAGTGGCGTGTTCCACAGGTCCCAGTTCCACGGCTCCCATTCCAGAGCCATGCCCATGCTCCCCCCTGGTCGAAGTGTGCTCCACCATGGTACGCCGGGAGGGAAGGGGACTTGGCTGGATGGGACGTTCGGCGCTGGGCAATATCCTGGGCAATACCGGCTGGAAACAGGTGGACAACGGTGGACAAGTGGGCGGTGACGAATCACGGAAAAGTCAACGAAAACAACAACTATAGACACATCTGGACAAGCCGGGACTGAACTGCAAAACCTCCATTCGGCGGTTCGACTCCGCCCGGCGCCTCTTGGTAGAACCAGGGCTCCTGTGGGTTTTCCACAGTTGAGTGGGCAAAGGAAAAAAGGAGAGCGTTTTCGGGCCTTCCCCCCTCGACTCGTCAGGGGCGCCTGGCCTGAGTCTGCTGAAGCACCACGCTGCGCTCGTTGTCCCGGGGCGTCCGGTCCACCACCGTGTAGAAAGGGTCCAGGACGACCTGATCGGGCGTCCCCTCCACTTCCATCTCAAGCACGGATTCCCCGTTCGTCAGGCGGAACATCCCTTCGTGGAGAATCGGCGGCTCCCCACCTCGGGCCGTGCTCGCACCGTACACCACCAGGTCCATGAGTTCGTCCATGGGCACATCGGTCTCTACGCCGGTGCTGTCCGCTTCCATCTTCCGGGCCTGCACGACCACCCGGAGGGCGTAGCGGCCGTCCGCCAGGGGAGTGGCCTCCGCGGTGGTGATGCGGTTGTCGTAGAGGACGATCCGATCGAAGGTGTCCTCCAGGAACCCCAGCAGGGAGTCGGGAGTGACGCCCCTGAAGTGGCGCATGAGGTCCAGCGTGGTCGGGAAGGGGGGGGACCCCTCCAAAGCTTCCCTCAGCAGGCCCCGAAGGGCTTCGTTCACCTTCTCTTCCCCCAGGCGCTCCTGGAGGGCGAACATCGCGACCGCTCCCTTCTGGTAGTGGATGTAGGATTGCCCCGAGACCGCCAGGGGGGTCTCGCCGCCGCCCCTGCGCACCCGATACCTGTCCATCTCGTAGCGGAGGAACCTCCGGACCCGGTCCCGGCCGAAGTGGTGCTTCATGACCATCAGGGACGTGTATTGCGGGAGGGCCTCCCTCAGCACGCCGCTTCCCCGGGCGTCGGCCGGAACCAGCTGGAACCCCCACCAGTGGTGCCCCACCTCGTGGGCGGTGATGTAGAAGGGGAGGTCGATATCCCCTTCTCTGATCCGGGAGGTGAAGCCGGCGTCTTCCCCGTACAAGATCACGCCCGGAAGCGCAGAGGCGGCGCCTCCCAGGGTCCGGGGCATCTCCAGGATGGCCACCCGGCTGAACGGGAACGGCCCGAACCGGGAGGTGCCGTACTCCAGCGTCTCCCGCACCGCCTGGAGCATCCGGCCCACGTGCTCGCCGTGGGTGGGATGGTAGTAGACCACGATGTCGACGCTCCCCCAGCGGTCCCTGGCCTCCGCCCACCGCCCGGAGAGGACGGCGTAGTAGGGAAGCGGGCGAGCAGTTTCGTAACGGAAATAGGCCCGTCCGCCTTGTGACCACTGAGAAACCAGCTCCCCCGGCGCCACAGCCACCTGGTCGGCATCCGTGCTGATGGTGGCGGAATACTCCGTCCCTCCCCCCGAGCCGAAGATGGAGACCGAGGCTACGCCGGGCGCCTCCCGCGCAGGCGGAGCCTCCCGGGGGGGGAGCCCGTTCCTCCGGCGGGCTTCGGCGTCCGTGAGCTCTCTGCCGTAGTCGTAGCCGAAGGAAGGCTCGAGGTGGTACCACTCCAGGAAGGTGCCGTTCTCCCGGACCGGGAAGAGGCCCTCCCGGTTCGCGAAGCCCCGATGCCGAAGCTCCACCGCGTAGCGCAGCGTCGCCGAGGCGCCCGGTTCCAGGGGAGGGCCGAAGACGTACGCCCGGTAGCCGTGGACGGGGTCCACCTTTCCCGGCCGGGCGCCGGTCACCTCCAGCTCCTTCACCGAAACCCCCGGGGCGAAGACCAGGTGCAGGGTGTCGATGGCCTGGCTGGAGCGATTCTCCAGGCGTTGCGTGGCACCGACCTCGGCTCGCTGCTCCCGGGGGAAGAGGTCCACGGTGAGCTCTGTTCGGGTGGCAAGCGGTTGAGC
>JBDRDQ010000198.1:0-6264 GCA_043820695.1 Gemmatimonadota bacterium
GCCCGGGTGGGAACCAGCAGCCTCCGACGACGGGCTCTCCTGGCCAGATGGCGACCGGACCTCGTGTTGGCAGAGCTTCGAGGGAATGTACCGACCCGCATCCGGAAATTGGACGAGGGCGGCTACGACGCCATTGTCCTGGCTGCTGCCGGCGCGAAACGGTTGGGATTGGCCCACCGGGTATCGGCCTACCTCCCCTTCGATTTCTTCCTCCCCGCCGTCTCCCAAGGGGCCATCGGAGTCCAGATCCGGGCTGACGACCCCGACGTGGCCTGGTGGGTGGGGTTTCTTGAACATGCTCCGACCCGGGCGGCCACCACAGCCGAACGGGCCCTTCTGAGGAGACTGGAAGGCGGCTGCCAGCTGCCTGTCGGAGCGCTTGCAGAGCTGGACGGAACCGGTCTCAGGCTCCGAGCGATGGTCTGCTCCCTTGACGGAAAGCGATGGGTGGAAGGGGAGACTTCCGGACCACCTGACGATGCGGTGGGGCTGGGGATCGGGCTGGCCGAGGAGCTTATCCAGAAGGGTGGGGGTGAGATCCTGAATGAGATCAGAGAGGGGTCGGTTGAGGACTGAAGGCGCCCTGGTCGGCGTCGGTGTAGCGGTCACCCGAGGGGAAGGGGCGGACGGCCCCCTCACCCTGGTGCTGAAAGCCAGGGGAGCCCGAGTCCTGGACTGGGGTAGCATCGGTTTCGCTCCGCCGAAGGATCTGTGCCCCCTTTTCTCGGCCCTCGCCCGGATTCGGGATTACGACTGGATATGTTTCTCTTCGCCCCGGGCCGTAGAAGCGGTCGTAAGTCGGTTGGCGGTACCGCCCCGGGGCGTGAAAATTGCCGCTGTTGGGCCGTCCACGGCCGCATCCCTGGAGAAGGCCGGCTGGCCGGTTCATCGGATCCCCAAGGAGGGAAGTGGTGAGGGGGTGGTGGAAGCCTTCCGGGCCGCCGGTGATGCCCAGGGTGCGAGGTTTTTTTTCCCCGCCAGCGCCATCGCCCGGGATGTGATTCCGGACGGGTTGACCGAGCTCGGTGCGACAGTGGACCGGAGGACGGCCTATCGGATGGTTACCCTACCCCTGGACGGAGCCGCCTGCCGGGCCTCGGTGGAGGCCGGCGAGCTTCAGGTCGTTACCTTTGCCAGCCCGTCGGCCATGATCGCCCTTCGGGCGGGCATTGGTGAAGACCTCTTCCATCGACTGGCTCGGAGTACTCCGGCAGCGGCCATGGGGCCCACCACCGCCGGGGCTTTGCGTGAGGCGGGATGGGTGAGGATGGCGGTGGCAGAGGAACCGACCTTGGAGGGGCTTGCGGACGCGGCGGAGGAAGCGGCGGAGGACGCGGCGGAGGACGCGGCGACGATGTGACACTCCCTATGGGGCCCAAAGACGACTCCTGATAATCGAAAAAACACAACGCGGTTCGACTGAAAGGGAAAAAGACCATGCCATTTCCTACCCAACGCCCCCGCCGGATTCGGAAGAATGAGAATTGGCGCCGGATGGTTCGGGAGACCTCCCTCTCTGTAGACGACATCATCGTTCCCCTCTTCGTGGTACCCGGGGAAGGGGTCAGGAACCCGGTCACCAGCATGCCTGGTGTCCATCAACTCTCCGTGGATGAGATGGTGAAGGAAGCTGCAGAGATCCACGGCCTGGGCATTCCAGCCGTCATCCTCTTCGGCGTTCCGGATGACGAGGACAAAGACCCGGAAGGGACCGAGGCCTACAATCCGGATGGCTTGGTGCCCCGGTCCATCCGGGCCATCAAGGCGGAGGTGCCCGACCTTCTCCTCTGGGCGGACGTCTGCATGTGCGAGTACACGAGCCATGGACACTGCGGGGTCCTCACCGAGGCGGGTGAGGTGGAGAACGACCCCTCGCTGGATCTCCTCGCTCAGGCTGCCCTTACCTATGCCCTGGCCGGAGCGGACGCCGTGGCTCCTTCGGATATGATGGACGGCCGGGTCTGGGCCATCAGGGAGACGCTGGATGAGGAGGGCCTGTTGGATCTGCCCATTGTCTCCTATGCGGCCAAGTACGCCTCGGCCTTCTACGGGCCCTTCAGGGACGCCGCGAACTCGGCTCCGGCCTTCGGGGACCGGAAGGGGTACCAGATGGATCCGCCCAATGTGGAAGAGGCCCTCCGGGAGGTGGAGCTGGATATCGAGGAGGGCGCGGACATCGTCATGGTGAAGCCGGCCCTGCCCTACCTGGACGTGATTCGGAGGGTGAAGGACACCTTCGGCCTCCCCACGGCAGCCTACCAGGTCTCGGGGGAGTACGCCCTCATCAAGGCGGCGGCGGAGAGGGGTTGGGTGGACGAGAAGCGCATTGCCATGGAGAGCCTGCTGGGGATCAAGCGGGCCGGGGCCGACATGATCCTGACCTATTACGGGAAGGAGCTGGCCCGCTGGATCGGGTAGGGTGGGCGAGGGGACAAGGAGCAAGAAATGTCAAAGAGTGAATTGAGCCGGAAGCTCTTTCAGCGGGCGAAAAAGACTATTCCAGGAGGGGTGAACAGCCCGGTCCGGGCCTTTGGGAGCGTGGGGGGTGACCCCCTCTTCATCGTCCGGGCCGAGGGGGCTTGGATCACCGATGTCGACGGAAACGACTATCTGGATTTCGTCGGGTCCTGGGGCCCTATGATTCTGGGCCACAACCAGGTGGGGATTCGGCGAGCGGTCTACGAGGCTCTCAAGCTGGGGACTTCCTTCGGTGCCCCAACCACTGGAGAGATCGAGCTTGCTGAGCTGGTCGTGGAGCTGGTGCCCTCGGTGGAGGTGGTCCGCCTGGTGAACTCGGGCACGGAGGCCACGATGAGCGCGGTTCGGCTGGCCCGGGCTGCCACGGGCCGACCCAAGATCATCAAGTTCCGTGGGGGTTACCACGGCCATGCCGATGCTTTCCTGGTAGAGGCCGGTTCCGGGGCGGCCACCCTGGGGGTTCCCTCAAGCCCCGGTGTGACTCCGGGCGCCGCCCAGGACACTCTGGTGGCGGACTACAATGACCTGGCTTCGGTCCAGGCCCAGTTCGATGCGCACCCGGGTGAGGTCGCCAGTGTCATCGTGGAACCGGTGGCGGGGAACATGGGATGTGTCCCCCCGATGGCGGGATTTCTGGAGGGGCTTCGGGCGCTCTGCACGAAAGAAGGGGCCATTCTGGTTTTCGATGAGGTCATGACAGGGTTCCGAGTGGCCCTGGGTGGGGCCCAAGAGCGGTTCGGGGTGATCCCGGATCTGACGACTCT
Organism: Gemmatimonadota bacterium; assembly: GCA_043820695.1. GTDB lineage: Bacteria > Gemmatimonadota > Gemmatimonadetes > Longimicrobiales > Gaopeijiaceae > JABDNZ01. Next base: position 3,243 of record JBDRDQ010000198.1, read on the forward strand.
GGGAAAGGTCATCGGGGGCGGGCTCCCGGTGGGCGCGTACGGGGGCCGCGAGGACCTCATGCGACAGATCGCTCCGGACGGACCGGTCTATCAGGCTGGAACGCTCTCGGGTAATCCGCTTGCCACGGCCGCAGGAATTGCGGCCCTCACGTACTTAAAGGACAATCCGCAGGTATACGTGACTCTGGAGGAACGGGGAGGGCAGCTGGAGGATGGCATTCAAGCCATGATCGCGGGGGAAGGGTATCCCCTCCACTGGACCCGGGTCGGGTCCATGGCCTCCCTCTTCTTCACGGCCGGCCCGGTCACCGACTGGCATTCTGCGGCCCGCTCGGATCGTGGGGCGTTCAAGGGTTTCTTCTGGGGCATGCTGGATCGGGGCTTCTACCTGGCTCCCAGCCCTTTCGAGGCCCTCTTCCTTTCAGCCGCCCACACCGAGGCGGACATAGACGATACCCTGAAGGCCACCCGCGAAGTCCTGGGCGAGCTGTTCGGCGGAAAGGCAGGGTAAGGGAATGACGACATCTGAGCCCCCCTTTCTGGCGGCCTGCCGGCGGAAACCGGTCCCCCATACGCCCGTTTGGATCATGCGGCAGGCAGGTCGCTATCTTCCCGAGTATCGCGAAGTGAGGAAGAAGGTGGACTTCCTCACCCTCACGAAAACGCCTGATCTGGCGGTGGAGGTCACCCTCCAGCCCATCCGGCGATTCGAACTGGACGCTGCCATCCTTTTCAGCGACATCATGACCCCGGTGGAGGGGATGGGGATCGAGCTGGAGTTCAACCCCGGGCCCGTGATCGCGAACCCCGTCCGGAGCCGAGTCGACGTGGATCGCCTGCGGATCGCCGATCCGCAGGAGACCGTCCCCTTCGTCATGGAGACCATCGGGATCCTTCGGAAAGAACTTCCGGCGTCGGCCCCCCTCATCGGGTTCGCCGGGGCTCCTTGGACCACCTTCTGTTATGTGGTGGAGGGAAAAGGGTCCAAGACCTTCATTCAGGCCAAGTCCTTTCTCTTTGCCGAGCCGGACGCGGCGAGGGTGCTGCTGAACAAGTTGGCGGACACCATGACGGCCTACCTGAGAGCTCAGGCCGAGGCCGGAGCCCAGGCCCTCATGATCTTCGATTCCTGGGCGGGCCTTCTGAGTCCCTATGAGTTCCGGAGCTTCGCCCTTCCCGCCGCGCGGCGGATTATCGAAGGGCTGAGGGATACGGGTCTCCCCCTCATCTATTTCCCCAACCAGGGATCGACTCTCCTGGAGGACGCGACGCTGTCCGGCGCCGATGTCCTGGGGATCGATTGGCGCCTGCCCCTCTCGAGGGCCCGGGCCATCGTGGGGCCGGATCTAGCGATTCAGGGGAATCTGGATCCGGCAGCCCTCTTTGCCCCCAGGGAGGCCTTGGGAACCCAGATCCGGCGGGTCCTCATGGAGGCCGGACCGGAGCCGGGGCACATCTTCAATCTCGGGCATGGGATCGAACGAGCCACCGACCCGGACGCCGTCGCCTACCTGGTGGACAAGGTTCACGAGTGGACGGAAGGGGGGGGCACGTGAGTGCCTCTCGGTCTCCCGTCGACCTGGAGACCATCCGGCGCTTCGACCGTCCCGGCCCCCGATACACGTCGTATCCCACGGCGGTGGAGTTTCATGGGGGCGTTGGGGCGGAAGCCTACCGGGAGAGGTTGGCGGAAGCTAATGCCCGGGGATCGGCAGCGCCCTTCAGCCTCTATGCCCACCTGCCTTTCTGCGAGCATCGATGTCACTTCTGCGGTTGCCATGTGGTCATCACACCCCATATGCCGGTGGCCGAGAAGTACCTGAAGTACGTCCAGCGGGAAATCGACCAGGTGGCAGGCCTGCTGCCGGACCGCCGGGACGTTGTTCAAATGCACTGGGGAGGGGGGACCCCGACCTATTTCAGCCCGGATCAACTCTCCGACCTGATGGGGAAGTACAAGGAGCATTTTCATTTCGTGGAAGGCGCCGAACTGGCCATCGAAGTGGATCCCCGGGTCACCTCTCATGATCACCTGACACGGCTCGTTGAGCTGGGCTTCAACCGCCTGAGCATGGGGGTCCAGGACCTGACGCCGGAGGTCCAGAAGGCCATTACGCGGGACCAGAGCTACGAACAGACCGCGAGCCTCATGGAATACGCCCGGAAGGTGGGGTTCAAGGAAGGGATCAACCTGGACCTCATCTACGGCCTCCCGGCACAGCGGCTGGAAACCTTCGAGACCAACCTGGACCAGATTCTGGGGCTTCGGCCCGACCGGGTCGCCCTCTATTCCTTCGCGTTCGTTCCCTGGATTCGAGGGCATCAGAAGAAGCTGGACGAGGGCTCCCTGCCCTCGGCGGAGCTGAAGCTCCAGCTCTACTTGATGGCGATGGAGCGCTTCCTCCAAGCCGGGTACGAGCCCATCGGTATGGACCATTTCGCCCTCCCGGACGACGAGTTGGCCATCGCAGCGGGGGAAGGACGGCTCCACCGGAACTTCATGGGCTACAGCGTCATGCCGGCCTCGGACATGATTGCATTCGGCATCAGTGGAATCGGGGAGGTACAGGGCGCCTTCTTCCAGAATGAGAAGAAGCTCTCTGCCTACTATGAAGCGCTCGACGGCGGGAGGCTTCCGGTCCAACGGGGATACGTCCTGGACGAGGACGACAGGATCCGCCAACACGTGATCCGGGAAATCATGTGCAACTTCCATGTTTCCAAGATCGACGTATCCGAACGGTTCGGAATCGAGTTCGACGAGTACTTCTCCCGATCCCTGGAGCATCTCCAAGAGGTGAGGGATGCCGGATTTGTGGAGGTGACCGAAGGTAGCCTTCGGGTGAGGGAGGAAGGGCGCCTTTTCGTCCGAAACGTCTGCATGGCTTTCGACCGTTACCTGGAGGCCAAGGCGGGGGAGGGGCCGGTTTTCAGCCGGACGGTATGAGACGCGTCGTCATCGTGGGCGGCGGCATCGGCGGCCTCACCACGGCTCTCCACCTGAAGGACGGGGCGTCCCTGG
>JBDRDQ010000199.1:0-6340 GCA_043820695.1 Gemmatimonadota bacterium
ATGTGTTGAAGGAAACCGGGGCCTGGGACACGCTGGTCTGGTTCTCGGCTCTGGTGATGATGGCGTCCTTCCTCACGGATCTGGGCCTTATCCCCTGGTTCAGCGACGCTGTGGGGAGCCTGTTTGGGGGGTTCGGGTGGGTGGGGGCGTTTCTGTGCCTGAGCCTGGTCTATTTCTACTCCCACTACTTCTTCGCGTTGAATACGGCCCACGTGAGCGCCATGTATGCGCCCTTTCTGGGTGTCGCTCTGGTGGTGGGAACACCGCCCCTTCTCGCGGCTCTCGTACTGGGCTTCTTCAGCAATCTGTTCAGCTCCATGACGCACTACGGCACGGGACCCGCTCCGGTCCTTTTCGGGGCCGGGTATGTGGAGGTCGCCGATTGGTGGCGCCTGGGCTTTGTGGTGAGCCTGGCGAATCTCGCGATCTGGCTCGGCGTGGGCGGCCTCTGGTGGAGGTTCTTGGGCCTTTGGTGACGGACCGGGCTACGGCAGCATGCCGGTGGTCAAGCCGGAAGAGGGGTGAAGATTGAGGCCGTCCGGGAGGGCGGTTGTTTGGATGACGAGTGTCTCAAAGGTCGAGATCTCCGTCTGGAGGGCGGTGGGATCTGAGCAGCCGTTCTCATTACATGCCCGGACGCGGTACCTGTAGGAGGTTCCTGATTCCAACCCTCCATCCTCGAAGCTCGTTGCTCCCGGGCCCACGGTATTCACTGAGTTGTCGGTCCAGGTGACCCGGATGTTGGTGTTCGAGAGGGGAGCCGCGGAAATGCCGGAGGGGGGCGCCGGTGTGGTCAGATCGATGACGCAAGAAGAAAAGCCGTACCAGGTACACCCGTGTTGGCTCGCCCTGTGTGGCCGCCGCCACATCCGGCCCAGGACTAAAACAACTTTGCCCCTTTTCTCGTAGTCAGGGTTACGGGGGACGGGCGTTCGAGAAGAAACCCCCCATCCGACCTGATGCAGGAGGAGTTTCCATGTACGATGAATTCGAGAGGGCCGTCACCGGGAAGAGCGGTGAAAGGCTTTCCTTCCTGGCCTGGCTGTCCATCGGCCTGGGCACTTTGTTTGTTCTCGGGATCGTTGCTGCAGGTCTTACTGCGGTCCGCGTCAGGTCCCATGTTGCCGAAATCGCCCATGTGATTCAGCGTGAGCTCGAGGCCCACCCGACCTTGGCGGCGGAGGCCATGGTGAAGCGGCTGGAGTCCCACGCCTCGCTCCTCTCCATTCCCCCCGAAGAGGGGGTCACCCTTCTCCAGGATCTGGGAAGCGGTTCTCCCTCGGATGCCTTCATGGAAGAGTTCTTCGGCGGATCGCTGGAGCTTTTCCCCGAGGGTCAAGAGTTCGTGAATGGGATCAAAGACCGGGCCCGGGAAAGCATCATGGAGGTGAAATCCCATGAAGGCAGGGTCCGTATGGATCTGGTCCGAGGGGATGACGGTGGGTCTCTCGTCATCGAATCCGATGACGGCCAGCTCCGCTTCGACCTGAAGAAGACTGAGGATGGCGGGTTCTTGGCCATTGACTCCGATGAAGGGCAGGTTCGATTCGACCTCATCAAGGGTGAAGACGGTGGATCCTTGGTCGTCAACTCCGATGACGGTCAGCTCCGTTTCGATGTGAAGGGTGGGGACAACGGAGGGACAATGGTCATCCAGACCGATGACGCCACCATCCGTTTTGGCGCCGGAGATGAAGCCAAGGCCATGCCCCGCTGGGTCCGGAGAATCGACGGAATGCCGGCGGATCCCCAGAAAGTCTACTCCCTCACCTCGGAGGAGGGGTTCATGGGGGCGGTGGCCTGGGAAGGCGATGGTTCGCCTCAGGACGTCATGTCGTTCTATCGGGACTGGCTGGAAGGTGAGGGCTACGATCTCAGGGCCGAGCATCGACTCCGGGAGGAGGGCAACGACCAAGGCTCTCTATGGGCGCGGAATGAAGATACCGGGCGGGTCGTGTTCCTGGTGGCAGGGCTCGAGGAAGGGATGACGAAGATTCTGCTGGGGTACGGGGAAGGGAAGGGATAGGGCCCGGGATCTCAAAAGGCCCGAATCCCTGGCTGAAAGAGTCCGGCCCCATCGCCCGGGAGAGGCGGTGGGGCCGGCATATTTCCGCCAGATGTGAGGCTGGGCCTACCGGGGATCCCTGACCGCTCCAAGAAAGAGGACGGTCCCGCTGAGACGCTCACGAATGGCCAGGAGGTAAGGGCGGTCGAGGGTGATGCCAGGACCGGCGGAAGTGACCCCCACGGTCACGGAGGTGACCGCCGCCGCCTCCGTCCCCTCTTCGTCCACTTTCATATAGGTCTTTTGTCGGACCGCGCTGATGTGAGCGTCGGTTGCCGGCGTCATCCGTGAGAATTCGGCCTGGAAGGGTTGGAAGGCGCGTTCCATCCCCATGGCTTTAAGCGGATCATTGAAGAGGCCGTCCCACTCCAGCTCGAATTTCGGCATCCGGACCATGACCTCCCCGAGGTGGAGGGCATCCATCCAGGCAGCCCATGCTCCGTCGTCCAGAGTGGTGAGGAGGTCGTCCACGGTCTCCTGGGGGCCAGGAAGGACCACCACCATACCGAAGGCCTGGCCACCGTAGGGGAGTTCCGCCACCGTGCGACCCCCCTCAAGCCGGGCGAAACCTACGTCCTCGATGTCTCCGGACATCATGGGAACGCTCACCGTTGAGCCATTCTCCAGGTAGAAGGAGGCCTGTTGGGTGCTTCCCTTCTTGAACTGTGTGGTCCAGTCTCCCTTGAAATACACGGCGTTGATAAGGAAGAGGATGTCCAGAGGGCTGATTCCGTCGATGATCTCCTCGATCCGGCCGTTGGTTTGGTCACGGACCCATTGATTGATGACGTCCTTGGCGTTGGGATCGTCGAAATCCAACTCCTGAACCACGGCTTGAAAAGAGGTGGTAATGGCATTGAAATAGTCGGCCTTGAAGGGGAACCCCAACCGACTCCATGCCGAATTGGCGATTTCTATCTCCACCGCCGGATCGAGGTTCAGGAGAAGGTCCAACAACCCTGCATACGAGGCGTTGATCTCCTCCCGGGCCATGCCCTGAAACCCCAGGACCGTCTGCATCTCGGCGAAGGTCTCGCCCTCGGCTCCCTCCAGGGCCATCCCCAGGGCCATGGACGCGGAAAGGGGGGAGAGGATCGTATTAGGCTGGTCACTCTCCCTCCGGGTGTCCACCTCCCGCAGGAGATCGAACCCGAAGGTATTGGAGCTGGCAATGACGATCTGCTCCGCAGGGGTCAGCGCCCGGGGAAGCTCGGTGATGGGGTCTGGTGGCTTGGGTCCCACGGGGTCACCGCAGGCCAGGTTCAGTGCCATCAAGAGTGAACCGACCAGTAGAATTCCGTTCCTGAACGACATGAGAACCCTTCCTTCGTCTCGACGAAAATGGCTATCTCCTGCCCTATTAACGTTTCATCACGTTGAAAGCATACATGACCTGGAAGATGTCGTCGCTGGTGAAGGTCAATTCCCAGTCCCCGGTGCGCTCGGCGCCTGGGAAGAAGGAGCCGTTGTATATGGATGCTTCGGACTTGAGCTTCAAAACCAGGGTGTAGGGCGGGGCCATGGTGAAGGGGCGATACTGGCTCCGGTTCCTCACGGCTTCCGCTACCCCGGTCCGGATGCCCATCTGGGCCGCCTCCGGGTGCAGGCCAAGGGACGCGGCTCCAATACCCTCTTTGGTAGCGAAGGTGGCTACTTCCCCGAACAGCTCGGTCACCTGGTCGCAAACGGCTTTGTCTCCCGCCACGAAAACGACGGGGACCCCGTGGTGTCCGGCCATGAGAGCGTTGTACCCGGCCTCGGGGAGGGATCGGCCATTGATGGCGAAGTCAACGACGTTTCCGGTACTGGTGTGGTCGATGATGGCGTCTGCGGTTCCGGCCCGAGCATGGTATCCGATGAAGACCACCGCGTCGAAGGAGCCGTCGATTCCCTCCATCATCCCTTTCGGGCCCCCGGACCAATCCCGGATGAGATGAGCCCGGGAATCCAGGAGATCCGGGAGGATGTTGCGAGCCGAGCCGTGGGAGTCCCTGACCACCACTTCCGTGGCTCCTGCGTCAAAGGCCCCAAGGACGGCGGCATTCGCTTCATGGGACATGATCCTGCGGAAATAGCCGTAATCGGCCCCGGCGCCACCGGTCTCCTCCGAATTGACGACTCCGGCTATGCCCTCCATGTCCACGGAGATGAAGACTCTCAGCTCCTGCTGCCCAAGGGCGACCAGGGGGAATACCAGGAAGGGTAGAAGGGCGAAGATCGGGACACGGTATTTCATTGTGAACTCCTGTCGGCAGGATTCGGGTTCGCGTCATCCAACGGCTGGCATGTGTTTTCGTTTGAATACCCAGGTACCCATTGCGAAGAAGAGCACGGTGAGGGCCATCACCGCGCAGAGTTCATAGGCGATATCCCCCAATCCGGCATCATAGCTCAGCACCCGGTTCAGGGCCGCGATGGCGTGGGTGGTTGGAAGAATCTCATTCAGTTCGATGGCCCGGTTCCCCCAATGGAAGATGGGCACCCCAGGAAGGGGAAACATCCCCCCTGAAAAGAACATGAGGATGAAGAAAGGAAAGCAGCCCACGGTGACAAGATCGAATACGGTTCGGAGGAATGCCGCCACCAGGACGCTGATGGCCATGATGGAAAGGCTGGTCAGGGCTCCCACGAGAAAGAGGAGGAAGAGGGATCCCTGGGCTCGATACCCGACGGCCATTGCCGTCAGGTAGGTCAGGCCCAAGGCCAGGATTCCCACGATGAGCTGTGTAGTGCTCACGGCAGCGAGCCATTCCAGGACGGTCAGGTTCGAGAGGCGGAGCCGGATGATGGTGCCCTTGTCCTTCTCCCGAATCAGAGCGCCCGCAGCCGTGAACATGAGCATCATGAGGGCCAGGATAAGAAGGCCCGGTACATACAACTCGAATTCCGTGAGGGACGTGGCCTGGGAAATGGTCTCGGGGGCCAGGAGGGCAGGGCTCCGAATGCCCGACGCATACTCCACGAATCCCATGATGGTCATGTCGGCCCAAACCGCGGCCATGAGGTAGTCGGGGTTCGCCGGGTCTCCCCGGCTCCTCACCGGAACCGGGTCGGTATCCCGCCCCTCCCAGCTGGCCAGAATGGCGTCTGAGAATCGTTCGGGCACGAAGATCGTCAGGGCCACCCGCCGGCTCTCCAGAAGCCCTTCCGCTTCCTCCTTCGCGACCTCACGAACCCGAAGGATCGTATCACCCTCCGGGGACCGGACCGCACCGAGGAACCCCACCAGCTCCCGCCCCGACTCCACCCGCTCTCCTGTCTGGGTGGTCGCCCCGAGATCCTGGTTCACCACGGCGATCTGGTAGGTCGGAGTGGTGTGACCAAGGTATGCGTACATGAGGAGTACGAAGAAGGGTGCGAAGGTGAGGGTCATGCTCAGCATCTTCCAGTCCCGGAAGGTCTCCAACATCTCCTTCCGGAAAAGGGAGAGGAGGCGGGGGAAGGCTGACCGGCTCATTCCCTCAGGCCCCTGCCGGTGAGAGTGATGAAGACGTCCTCCAGGGTGGGCTTCCGCAGGGTGACGTCTTTCACCTCTATCCCGGCGCTTTCGAGATTCTGGAAAAGGACGGCGATCCGGTCATGGAGGGAGGGTCCCGTGAGCCGGAGTGTTCCGGGGAGGCTCTCCAGTGTGGTCAGGTCCCCCGGTAGGCCTTGGAGGAATCCGGGGAGGCCATCACCCAGTTCCCCGATGGAAATCTCCAGGATATCGCCGCCGGCGTGCTTCTCCTTCAGACTGTCGGGCGTATCCAGGACCAGGAGGCGCCCGTGGTCGATGATGCCGATCCGCCCTGCAAGACGATCGGCCTCATCCATCTCGTGGGTCGTCAGAATGACCGTCTTCTCCCGGGCCAGGGAGAGGATGTATTCCCTCACGAGGACCCGGCTTTGAGGGTCCAGGCCCGCCTGAGGTTCGTCCAGGACCAGGAGTTCCGGATCATGAACCAGGGCCAAAGCCAGGTTCAGCCTCCGTTTCATCCCGCCGGATAGGGTCCTCGCGAGGCGGTTCCCCTTCTCGGAGAGCCCCAGGATATCCAGGAGTTCCAAGGATCGCCGACGGGCCTCCCGGCGACCCAGATCGTATTGAGTTCCCACGAACACGAGCTGTTCGAGGCAGGTAAGGGTTTCCCAGATCACCAGCTCCTGTGGGCACAACCCGATCCGACGGCGGACATCCCGGACGTTCTCCCTGAGTCGCGCACCGTTCACTCGGATCTCCCCGCCATCGGCTCTGAGCAGGCCGCAGATCATCCGAATAGTGGTGGTCTTTCCGGCGCC
>JBDRDQ010000200.1:0-4596 GCA_043820695.1 Gemmatimonadota bacterium
CTGCCATCTCGACTGGGTAAGCTCCTCAGCCTAATCGCAACCCGTTATCCAGCGTCTCACCCCGCCCTTCGACCGCCCATCCCTGAAACCATCTTCGATATGTCTGAAGCCCATCCCCTCAACGATTGACTTCATGTCGGATCTGACATATCGTGAAGAACAGCCACCCGAGGCCACTGGCCTGGCTCCATGGGGAAGTCAAAACTCCGCCGTTTTCCCCAGCGGCCCGCCTCGATGTCTTCGCCAAGAAGAGTGGAAGGACGCCAAAACGGATCCTCCAAACGTGTCGGCGACGGCTGGGGAGCTACCTAGACAAACTCTGAATGCCCGGAGAGTAGATGGACGAGAAGAGACGAAAGGCCCTAGAGCTGAAGGGCTGGAAGGTCGGTGACACCCAGGAATTCCTTGGCCTCACCGAGGGAGAAGTAGGCCTCATTGAGATCAAGCTCTCCCTCTCCGACGGGCTCCGCAGACTCCGCTCCGAGGAGGCGTTAACCCAAGAGGAGGTGGCATCACGCATCGGGTCAAGCCAATCCCGGGTCGCGAAGATGGAGGCAGCTGATTCCTCGGTCAGCCTCGACCTTCTCGTCAGGACCCTGCTCCGATTGGGTGCTGACCGAGATGGCATTGCATCCCTGTTGAGTCACCCTCGTCCCCGGAAGGCCGCTGTGTAACACGCGTTGGCTGCTGTCGGTGAAAGCTCCGAGGGCATTTCCCTTGAGTTTCCGGGCGTCTGCCCCCATCCTGCACCGCAGCAGAGCCGAAGACGACTGAGCATCGCGCAGCGAGCGCAGGTCAAACACAATCCGTTAGATGGCCAGCCCAAAGCGCCATGAGGCACAGTATGAAGCAAGAACAAGCTTTTGAGCTTCTTCGGCGTTTTGGAGCCCCAACACGACTGCTTGTCCATGTTGAGCTCGTCGCCGAGGCCGGGGAAGCCATAATCTCTGAGTTGGAGAGTCTTGGCGCCCGGATCGATAAGGACTTCATCCGAAGCGGCATCGTGTTGCACGATGTGGGCAAGACCGTTCATCTCCTGGAACTTGGCGAGGAAGGTGAGCTGCACAGAGAGACAGGGCGAGATTTGCTCCTTCAAGAGGGAATCGAACCTCCTCTGGCGGAGGTATGCGTGTCCCATTCTGCTTGGAATGAGGCGAAGACGATCGAAGAGTTGGTGATCGCCTGTGCTGACAAGCTTTGGAAGGGCAAACGGGTAATCGACCTCGAAGAATTGCTGGCAAAGCGAGTCAATGACGCTCTTAAGCTAGAATACTGGGAGGTGTTCACGCGCCTGGATAGTTGCTTCGAAGCGATCGCTGGTTGCTGTGATGAACGCCTTGAACGCAGCCGGCCGCCCTTCTAAGTGGCAATCCCAGCCGTCAGTGCCTTTGGCCCTGCGGCTGCATGCCAGGTCGTCATCCCGAAGGATGTCCGGGAAAAGCTGATGACTAGGCTTCGAGGGTTCCTCAAGGGTCTGGTTCCGGACTTCGAGCGAGAGCCGGACCGGCTATGAACCTCGTCGACTCTTCAGGGTGGATTGAGTTCCCGGGCGTCTGCAAGCATCCTGCACCGCATAATCGAAACCCGTTAGACGGCAGAACAGAACTTGGTGATCAAGGATCCATCAGGCGTACAGCTTATCCCGTTCCTCGCGCCGCGCGACCTGCCGCTCCTTCGTGCCTGGCTCGATCGTCCGCACGTGACGCGGTGGTGGGGTGACCCGGAAGAAGCGCTGGCCCATGCCAGCCAACATCCACCGGCCATGCACGGTATCATCGCGCTTGACGGCGAGCCTATCGGATACGTTTGCTGGCAGAGCCCCAGCGCCGAGGAGATTGCTACGGCTGGACTTAGCGCCCTTCCTCCCGATCACATCGATGTGGACATTTTCATCGGCGAAGAAGATTGCATCGGTCGAGGCATAGGACCTCAGGTGTTGTTCATGGTGCTCGAGCGGCTGGAGTGCGCGGGGGTATCCTCCGTAGGATTGGCCACCGACGTAGACAATCAGCGTGCTCGCCGAGCCTATGAGAAGGCAGGATTTCGGATCTGCCACGTGTTTGAGGAGGGGGGCCGGCACATGTGCTACTTCACCAGAGTGCCGACCCGACCTTGACGCGGGGAAGGCCGCTGTTTTCGGAAGAAGGACAACCGCTGAGCTTCCGGGTGACTCCCCAGGGTAGCGGGGACGGCGCGGGAAGACAGGGCGCGTCGCAACCGGTAGGTGTCAACATGGACGCGGACCTGACCTAACCCGTTAGATCACTTCGCCCGACATGAGAGCATAATGGATGCCCCAGTACATCGCTTTCCTTCGCGGGATCAACGTCGGTGGCCATCGGGTGAAGATGGACCACCTCCGGAATCTCTTCAAGGAGCTAGGGTACGTCGACGTCGCGACGGTTATCGCCAGCGGCAATGTCGTCTTCTCGTCCCCTTCTCGGGACATGGAGGGGCTTCGATTTGAACTTGAGCGTCATCTCGCAAATGACCTAGGCTACGAGGTGGCGACGTTCATAAGGACTCCCGCGGAGCTCAAGGAAATCGCGGCCCTCGCGCCGTCGCTTCTGGCACCGACGACTTCATCAGGTCTCTCGCTGTACGTCCTTTTCCTGTCCACTCCCGCGGACAGCGGGCTGCGGTCACGTCTTTCTGAGCACGGGTCGGCGATTGACGAATTCAGATTCTCCGGGAGAGAGGTCTATTGGTTGATTCAGGGAAAGCTCTCCCAATCACCTCTTTTTGGGGCTGGACTCGAGAAGGCCTTGCGGGGCCTTCCCTTTACCATGCGGAACATGACCACGATAGGAAAGCTCGTCGCGAAGCTGGAAGCCAGTAAACAGTTCGCCTCTTCCTCGACGGCGGATTTCGGGAACCACTGCGCCTAAAGGCCCGCCTATTCAGGGTGATCTGGCCCGGCGAAGCTCACAAGCGAGGCTCAGACGTTGCCGAGCTCATTGAGTGGGTCGGCAATGCGTTTTCGACCGTGGACTCTTCCGGACGCGATTGCTGCCAGCGGCGGAGAATCCGAGCGCATTTGATTGTTATTCCTGGCGTCCCGAGCCATCCTGGTGCGAAGAAACGCACGATCCTCTATCTGATATCGCAGAACCATGAGGCCAAGATGTCCTAACCGGCCTCGGGGCGAGCTGGCGATGGATACGGCTGGTCTAGCATCGGAGGGCAATGCCTATCATGGAACCAGGTTACATCTTCAGGCTACTGATTATCGGCACTCTGGCCTTTTCGGCGCTTCTTCTTTCCGTGCCCATCATCCAGGTCGCGAAGTCGAGACCTTGGCGTGATGTGGTTGGCCTGTGGGTTGCGGGTTGGGGCTTCCTGCTCATTGCGGTTGGTCTCTTTTTCGCGGACCAAGGATTGGGAGGGGTTGTAGTCATTGGAGTCGCAACCGCGGCAGTGGGCCATTTCCTTCAGTCCCGGTACGGCGGCGGACGAGGGCCGAGAACGAATCATCCTTCTTGAAGACCGTCTTGAGAGGGTTCTCAATCGACGCTCAGCCGTACCGGCCGCCCCCATCTTCTTTGTAATCTTGGCGTTCTTCATGCTTGGAGATGATCTCCTGGGAGAACCCTGGCTACCACCACCTTCTCCTGGTTTTGGTTGTATCGGAGTTGGAGCGATTGCTGGCGTAACTTTGAACGAGATCACCGCACGCCGGGCCACCCGAACCCTAAAGGAAGAAATCGAAGCGCTCCGTCTGAGGTCATAACCGTTAGGTTTCAGTCATGGATATGACACCTGATGAGGAACCGGTCGTCTGTCGGGCTGTAGCGGCATACCGCGAGGCGAAGAGGGGGCAGAAGGGGCCATTCAGAGGCCTGACTGCCGACCAGATTCTCGAAGAACTGAGACCGTCTCCCGTCCGTTGGACCAAGCTCGCAGCCTTCGTCATCGAAACTGCAGAAGGGCCCACACGAAGGAATCGATAACGTCGCGCGTAGGGTCAACACGGTGGTTGCCCAGCGAAATCGAGAGTCTTATTGCAGGCCGGCTACGGGATTTTGGTGTTGGACTACGCTTGCGTCGACGGTCGTCCGTTTCGCAGTTTGACGGTCCATGATTCCGTATCTCGATGAGACGGTCTCTTCTCGGCCCGGACACGGAGTTCGTCGGCGGCGATCCCGATCAGGATGATCCCCCGAGAATCCGAACGACCGCCTCAGCGGCCACAAGCGATTTCCTGATCCCAGGGAGCATCAGCCAGCGAGCCATCGATGAATACGTACGGCACTCCTTTGAGGCGGACCCGGTGAGAGTGGATGGGCAGGCCGCCTTCTTTTCGAGGCTGGGAACTGCGGATAGGAGCTGGGTCACCCTTGCAGGTGGAGATCACGCGGTTCATCTGGAGACCCCCCGGCCGACGTTCATCCATGTCATGGTGTCGTTTCTGAGGCAGCCCCGCTGATTTTTTGGGCAGGGGTATCCCGGAATCTGCCCGCCCCCTGACGTCCGCTCCTCTCTTCCGTTACCTTCCGCTCTGCGGGATTCCCACCTTGAGCCCTCGGTTCCGGGGGCAACACTCGCTCACAAGACTGCGTAAGCTTATCGAGCCGGATGTTCCGGCCGGCCTGCTTA
>JBDRDQ010000201.1:0-4665 GCA_043820695.1 Gemmatimonadota bacterium
ACTGATCCAGGAGGGGACCATTCCCGGAACCTTCAAGCTCCAACCCGGAGCCCTCCTTCCTTCCAGCGCCATTCAGCTTCGGTTGGCCGGAATCAACGAGTCGTTCGATGTCGGGCCGGGCACGCCCCTCGACCCCGAGCTGCAGGCGGGCCTGGAGAGGATAGTGGGGCGGCGTAACCCCTCCTACCGGGCCGCGCTGGTGGACATCACCGACCCGCAGAATCCCCGGTACGCCGCGGTGAGACCCAAAGAGGGATACATTCCCGGAAGCGTGGGGAAGATCCTCGTCATGACCGGCCTCTTCAACGAGCTCAAGAGGCTCTATCCCAATGACGTCGCGGCGAGGGCGAGAGTCCTCCGGGACACTCGGGTGGTCGCCGACGATTGGGTGATCCCAAACAGCCATGCCGTACCGGTCGTGGCCGACGACTTCTCCTCCGTGGTTCACCGGGCCATCCGGGTTGGAGACGAGTTCACTCTCTGGGAATGGGTGGACCATATGGCCTCTCCGAGCTCCAACGCCGCGGGGTCCATGGTCTGGAAGCAGGCCATGCTGCTCCGGGAGTTCGGCCGCCGCTACCCTCCCTCGGCAGAGGAGACAACAGCCTTCTTCAGGGACACGCCGAAACCGGAGCTCACCGACAAAGCCATTCGTGTGCTCGAGGAGCCCATGGTAGCCATGGGGTTGGACACGACCCAGCTCAGGCTCCGGACCTTCTTCACCAACGGCGCCTCCCGGGTGATTCCCGGGAGGGGAAGCCACTCAACACCTGAACAGTTGGTTCGGTGGCTGGTGAAGATGGAGCAGGGAAAGGCGGTGGACCGGTGGAGCAGCCTGGAGATGAAGAAGCTCCTCTACTTCACCCGCCGGAGGTACCGTTATGCCGCCTCTCCTGTATTGAACAACGCGGCGGTCTATTTCAAATCCGGGTCTCTCTACCGATGCCAGCCCGAGGAAGGATTCGAGTGTCTCCAGTACCAGGGGAACGCCGAAAACCTCATGCACTCGGTAGCCATCGTGGAGTCCCCTGCCGGAGGGGAACATCCGCGTGTATATCTTATATCGATGATGTCGAACGTTCTGAAGGTGAACTCGGCCGCGGAACACGCGGAGATCGGGAGCCAGATCCACCGGCTCATTGAATCCCTGGGAAAGTAGGCTCGGGGGAAACGACCCTGGAGAGGGTTGGAGGCATGGACGGGTTATGAGGAAGACCGGGGCTCTGGGCTTGCTGGGCGGAATGATCGCCCTCTCCTTTTTGTATCCCCTTCGGGCCCAGATGCGAACACCCTCCCCCCCGGCCCTTCCATCCCCTCCAGCGGAGGAGACCCTCATCCTGCCTGAGCGGGATGCCGGTCTCCAAGCGGGGCTCCAAGCCATCCTCAACCAGCCACCGTACCGACGCCTGATTCAGGAGCGGCGTCTGTCCGTCGCGTTGGTGGACCTGAGCGACCCCAGGAACCTTCGCTACGCAGCCCTGGACGACGACCGGGAGCGGTACGCCGCCAGCCTCCCGAAGATCGGGATCCTCCTTGGCGCTTTTGACCGGATCGACCAGGGAGCCATCCGGTATACACCTGAACTCCGCCGGAAGATGGAGCTCATGATCCGGCGGTCGGACAACGCCATCTCCAGTGAGTTGATCCGACTGGTGGGTTTCCAGAACATCGCCAACTCCCTCCGGGACCCAAGGCACCAGCTGTACGATGCCGACGGTCGCGGCGGTGGGATCTGGGTGGGGAAAGGGTACGGCAGCGGCGTCGGCGTCTGGAGGAGGGATCCGGTGGGAAACACTTCCCACGGAGCGACGGCCAGGCAGGTAGCCCGATTCCTGGTCATGATGGACCAGGGGATGCTCGTAAACCCGTGGGCTTCCTCGGAGATGAAATCCATCATGGGGAACCCCCAGATCAACCATAAGTTCGTAGCCGGCCTGGCCGGTCGGCCCGGATCCCTGATCTACCGGAAGTCGGGGACATGGGAGAACTGGCACGCCGATTGTGCACTGGTGGAGCGGGACGGAAAGAAGTACGTGGCGGTGGCCTTGGCGGAGTCCGCGTCGGGCAGCTCCATCCTCTCCTCCCTCATACTTCGGCTGGACGACCTGGTGGTGACAGGCAGCCCAGGCCCCCGGAGGGCGGTCGAAGAGGAGGGCCGGGACGAGGAGTAGGCGGCCCTCGAGGTCGATGCCGATCGCCTCGCAGCTTTGGTGAACGGTCGGACCTTTCCAAGCCTGAAGTACTCTTGCCTCAGGAACCGAAGAACCCGCCAATGTTTATTGGTCAGCCCCCCCGGAACCTTCATCTCGTGCGCTTTCAGGAGAGCGAACCGGTCATCCCATTCATCCGGGTCCAGAAGGAAACCCCAGATGTCGATCCGGTAGGACTTTTGGGCGAGTTCGGTGGTTCGAAGGACCTCCTCCGAGCGCCCCGCCTTGTAGGAGATGCCGGCAAGCTTGCAGGCGCCCCTCTGACATCCGGACGGGAAGAGGAAGTGGAACCCCGCTAGATGGAGCCCCAGAATCCGACAGGTCTGGAAAACCGTGTCGTTTTGTGTAATCGCGGATTTCCCCTACAGCCGTGCGGTGTATCCCCTACCCCTCTCGGCACTGGCGTGGGCGAGGCGCGCCACCTGGCCACATCCCTTAACTTCCAACGGCCATGCATGAACTCGCCGTCACCAAGAGCATTCTGGACATCGTTCTCAGACACGCCGAAGCCAACGGCGTGTCGAAGGTCCTGACCATCGACCTGAGTATCGGGGCCCTGAGTGACGTCGAGGCCGAGTGGATCCAGGAGTATTTTGACTACCTTAGCCGTGGCACTCCTGCCCAGGGAGCAATGCTTAGAGTCAGCCGCTCTCCGTTGACCTTCCAATGCGAACCCTGTTCAAGGGATTTCACTGCCGGACGGGAGGAATTGGAGGGGGCCTGTTGCCCACAATGTGGCTCCCGAGACATCGCCCTGATTTCGGGGACGGGGTATTCGGTGGAGAGCATGGAAGCCCAATAATGAGTGGCGTAACAACGATCAACATCAAAGAAGAGATCCTGGCGGAGAACAAGGGGCTGGCGGATGAGCTACGCGGCCGCCTCAGTGACCGGGGAGTCTTTCTGGTGAACCTCATGTCCTCACCAGGGTCGGGAAAGACCAGTCTCATCCTGAGAACCCTGGCCCACCTCGAGCCCGCCTACCGAATGGCGGTCATCGAAGGAGACGTGGACTCGGCAGTGGATGCCGAGCGCGTCTCCGAGGCGGGGTTCTCGGCAGTCCAGATCAAAACGGGTGGGTCATGTCATTTGAGTGCGGCCATGGTAGAGAAAGGCCTCGGGGCACTTCCTTTGGAGTCTCTCGATCTCTTGTTTCTGGAGAACATCGGAAATCTGATCTGCCCCGCCGGCTCCGACACTGGCGCCCACCTGAATGTGGCTCTGATGAGCATTCCCGAGGGAGATGACAAACCCTTGAAGTACCCCCTGATCTTCCGCACTTCCGATGCATTCGTGGTTACCAAGACGGACGTGGTCGAGCACTTCGATTTCGACCTGAACGCGTTCAAGCGGAGGGTTCGGGTGTTGAACCCGGAGGCACCCGTTTTCGAGCTCTCCTGCAAGACAGGCGACGGCGTCGATGCCTGGTGTCGGTGGCTCCAGGAGAGGGTGGAGGCGGCCCGCTAGAAGGGCAGCCTAGCCCAACTGAGGCCGCCCATTGGGACGGCCGAAAGGCCCAGCCTCAGATCTTCATACCCAGAATCTTCTTCCCTGCGATCTTGGCGGTCCTCAGCACCCCGAAACGCTCCAGCATGATTTTCTGGTAGAGGGCATCCTGATTCTTCGGAGGGGTCTTGGTTTCGGTGTTCCGGTGGAGCTGTATGGCTTCCGAGGGACAGGTCGAGACACAGAGGCCACAACCTATGCAAAGCATCAGATCGACGGTCGACACACCGTCCACATAGGTGATGGCTTCCATCTGGCACCGGTCGGCACAGGTCCCGCATTCCGTGCACAGCTCCCCGTCCACCTCAGCGTAGTAGTTCGTGTCGAAGTATTCCGCCGGCCTGGGAAGCTTCTTCGCGGTGGCAAGAACGCCGCAGCAACAGCCGCAGCAGCAGCAAATGAAGTGGGGATCTTGGGTGTTCTGGGGCTGAAGGACCATTCCAACCTCATCGGCCCGCCTCAGGAGCCCGATCATCTCCTCCTTGGAGAGGGCCCTCCCGGTCCCGGCGCTGACAGTCATCCGGGCGAAGTCCCCCATGACGAGGCAGGTTTCTCGGATGTCCGTCTGCCGACAAGGCTCATCCTGAAGGTCCATTCCCTGTCGGCAGACGCAGTTGATAACCGCGAAAGGGCCCTCCGACTTCATCACGAGATCCCGGGCCCCGTCGTACGTCCCTATCCGCCGTTCCGGGATGACCTCCTCGCTGATGGGGATGGTGCGCATCTGGGAAGTCTTCTTCGTAAGAAACGCCTCTGCGAAGCCCTCGTCCATGTACTGGAGAACGTCCGAGTGGAACTCCTTGGTGAGACGATCTACCTGGAACTCGAACATCCCGATGGCCAGCATGATCTTCGCGTAGTGCGGCTTCCCCTTCACCTTGGTTTTATGGATCGCGCCCTTGGCCGCGAGGCGATTCAGCGCCTGTCTAATCTCTTGGAGTTCGACCCC
>JBDRDQ010000202.1:0-16503 GCA_043820695.1 Gemmatimonadota bacterium
GCCGCGAGTTCGGGGTCGGTGCGAATATCGGACGTCCCCAGGTCTCCTACCGGGAGACCATTCGCGTGCATTCGGCGAATGTGCACGGGAAGTTCGTTCGCCAGACCGGAGGCCGGGGGCAATACGGCCATGTGGTCATCAACATCTCACCGACCGAGACCGGCGTTGGATTCCTCTTCGAGGACAAGATCCGGGGTGGAGCCATCCCCAGGGAGTACATCAGTTCGGTGGAACAGGGGGTCAAGGACGCCCTGCAGACCGGAGTCATCGCAGGCTTCCCTATCATCGACGTGAAGGTGGAGCTCGTGGACGGCTCATACCACGATGTGGACTCCTCGGAAATGGCGTTCAAGATCGCTGGGTCCATGGCCCTGAAGGAAGGCGTGAAGCGGTCCAAACCGGCTCTTCTCGAGCCCGTCATGGACGTGGAGGTCGTGACGCCGACCGACTACCTTGGTGACCTCATCGGCGATCTTTCTTCCCGCCGAGGCCGCATCGGGGGGATGGCGGACCGGGGTGATGCGCAGGTCATCGGGGCTTCCGTGCCCCTGGGTGAGATGTTCGGTTATGCCACCACCCTCCGCTCACTGAGCCAAGGACGGGCGGTGTACACGATGCAATTTTCCCACTATGAAGAAGTGCCCCAGAGCAAGCTCGATGAGATCATGACCGCCGGGGGTTACTAGGACAACCGGAGTTCCAGGCAAAGGCACTGGCGACAGCCAGAACAGCACGAGGAAGAGCGATGGGCAAGGCAAAATTTGAGCGGACGAAGCCGCACGTAAACGTGGGAACGATCGGTCACGTGGACCACGGGAAGACGACGCTGACGGCTGCGATCACGAAGGTCCAGGCCAAGAAGGGACTGGCCGAGTACATCTCGTTCGATCAGATCGACAAGGCTCCGGAGGAGCGAGCGCGGGGGATCACGATCGCGACGGCCCACGTGGAGTATCAGACGGAGAACCGTCACTACGCCCACGTGGACTGCCCTGGGCACGCGGACTACGTGAAGAACATGATCACGGGTGCGGCTCAGATGGACGGAGCGATCCTGGTGGTGAGCGCAGCGGACGGACCGATGCCTCAGACGCGGGAGCACATTTTGTTGGCGCGTCAGGTGAACGTGCCCTACATCGTCGTGTTCATGAACAAGGTGGACATGGTGGACGACCCGGAGCTCCTGGAGTTGGTGGAGCTGGAGCTACGGGAGCTGCTGAGCTACTACGGCTTCCCCGGGGACGATCTACCGGTGGTGATGGGGAGCGCGTTGGAGGCTTTGGAGAGCGGGGATCCGGACTCACCGGACACGGCCTGCATCAAAGAGTTGATGGACGCGATCGACAACTACATTCCGGTGCCGGAGCGAGCCGTCGACAAGCCGTTCCTGATGCCGGTGGAGGATGTGTTCAGCATCACGGGCCGAGGGACGGTGGCGACGGGGCGGATCGAGCGTGGGATCGTGAAGATGGGAGAGGAAGTGGAGATCGTGGGGCTGGGCCGGGACCGGAAGAGTGTGGTGACGGGGGTGGAGATGTTCAGGAAGATCCTGGACCAGGGGCAGGCGGGTGACAACGCGGGACTTCTGCTACGGGGCGTGGGCAAGGAAGAGATCGAGCGGGGGCAGGTGATAGCGAAGCCGGGGTCGATCACGCCGCACACGAAGTTCAAGGCCGAGGTGTACGTTCTGGGGAAGGAAGAGGGAGGGCGCCACACGCCCTTCTTCGACGGGTATCGGCCGCAGTTCTACTTCCGCACGACGGACGTGACGGGTACGGCGAGCCTGCCGGAGGGAGTGGAGATGGTGATGCCGGGGGACAACGTGCAGATGGAGGTGGAGCTGATAGGCCCCATCGCCATGGATCCGGAGCTTCGGTTCGCCATCCGTGAGGGTGGACGCACCGTGGGCGCTGGCGTCGTCACCGAAATTATCGAGTAAGGAACGACCATGCCCCGGGACAAGATCATCCTCGCTTGCACAAAGTGCGAGGAACGGAATTACAACGAGACGAAAAACAAGCGTCTGCACCCGGGCCGGGTGGAGTACAAGAAGTTCTGCCCCCGGTGCCGGACGCATACGCCCCATAAGGAAACCAAGTAACCGGGCCTCAATCCCATGATTCAGAAGATCACCGATACCAGGGTCTTTATCGAGGAGTCGTGGGCCGAGCTCCAGCGGGTCACATGGCCAGACTACGAGCAGCTCAAGAACGCTACGCTGGTGATCATCGCGTTCTCCATAGCCGTGTCCCTCGTCATTTGGGTCATGGACGTCGCCTCTCGCAATGTCATCGGCCTCATTCTTCGTGTTTTCGGGGCATGAGGGGCCTCTTCGCCTGATGGAAGAGACCCGGTGGTACGCCATCCAGACCTACTCTGGGCATGAGAACAAGGTCCAGAAGCTCATCGATCGGAAGATCGCCGAGGAACACGGGGAGGAGCTGGACGAGAAGGAAATCCAGAACGCCCTGGTTCCCACCCAGGATGTGGTGGAGATCCGGAATGGCAAGCGGGTTACCGTGACCCGTCGCCTTTATCCAGGTTACGTGCTCGTGCAGATGGTACTCAATGATCGGACCATGCACGTCATCAACAATATTCAGGGTGTCATCAAATTCGTGGGGTCGGGGAAATCACCCCAACCCCTTAGGGAAGAAGAGATCAACAAGATCCTCGGCGTCGAGGTGGAGTCGGACAAAGAATCCCACGAGGAGATTCTCTTCTACGTGAACCAGGTCGTGGAGATCATTTCGGGGCCCTTCACTGATTTCAGTGGAACGGTTCAGGAAGTGTTCCGGGACAAGGGGAAGGTGAAGGTAGATGTGTCACTCTTCGGGAGGCCGACCTCCGTTGAGCTCGACTTCACACAGCTGAAGGGATACTGAGGGCCGGGAACGGCATAGAAGAAGCATGGCGAAAAAGGTCATCGGATTTATCAAGCTCCACGTGAAGGGCGGTCAAGCGAACCCTGCCCCGCCGGTAGGCCCTGCTTTGGGTCAGCACGGCGTGAACATCATGGAGTTTTGCAAGCAGTTCAACGCGAAAACCCAAACCCAGCAGGGGGTTGTCACCCCGGTTGAGATCACGGTCTTTGGGGACCGGAGCTTCACGTTCATCACCAAGACTCCCCCCGCATCGTACCTGATCAAGAAGGCCGCTGGGCTGGCCAAGGCTTCGGGTGTGCCCAACACCGAAAAGGTTGGGAAGGTCACCCTGGCTCAGCTTGTGGAAATCGCCGAGTTGAAGATGCCGGACCTCAACACCTCCGATGTGAATTCGGCGGTGAAGATGTTGGCCGGCACTGCCCGATCCATGGGGATTGAGGTATCGGGTTGAACGGGCGCTGCCTTCGGCGTTTCCTTCGCGGACCGCTTCGCTAACACATGCTCGCATGTGACGTCCGCTCAGCGAATCGCCAGAGCCGGAGCCCGCAACGCGATGGTAGGTTGGAGTCCAAAGAGCATAAAGCCCGAAGAACCACCTATTTGTGAGCCGCCAAGGGTGGGAGGGCGAGACAAGCCGGCTCGTGAACTATGCCAAGACGTGGAAAGCATTACAAAGACGCCAAGTCGAAGCTGACTGTTGGTGAGAAGCTTCCCCCACAGGATGCCATTCAAGCCGTAAAGGACCTCTCCTTCGCCAAGTTCGACGAGACTGTCGAAGTGGCTGCACGCCTCGGCGTCGACCCTCGGCAGGCGGACCAGGTGGTTCGGGGTACGGTGTCCCTGCCCCATGGAACGGGGAAGGACGTCCGGGTGCTGGTCATCGCCCAGGGCGAAAAGGAGAAAGAAGCTCTGGAGGCAGGGGCAGACTACGTGGGGCTCGACTACCTGGAGCAGATCCAGAAGGGCTGGGTCGACTTCGATGTCGCCGTCGCCACTCCGGATCTTATGGGGAAGGTGGGGCCGCTGGGCCGAATTCTTGGCCCCAGGGGCCTGATGCCGACACCCAAGGCTGGCACCGTGACCTTCGACGTGGCAAAGGCCGTTGCGGAGATCAAGGCCGGAAAGATCGAATATCGGGTGGACAAGACCGGAAACGTGCACGCTCCCATTGGGAAAGTGTCGTTCGACATCCAGAAGCTCCAGGAGAACCTGGACGCCTTCATGGATTCCATCCTCCGGGCTCGACCGTCATCGGCCAAAGGCACCTACCTGAGGGGAGTAAGCCTTTCCAGTACCATGGGCCCCGGCGTGGCCATCGACCCGAACCTCTACAGACGGAGCTCCTGATGAAACGCACCGAGAAGGAGGACTTCGTCGAAGGTTTCCGGGAGCGACTTCAAAAGTCTCCCGCAATCTTCCTTACGGATTTCTCCGGGTTGGATGTGAAATCCATGACCGTCCTCCGGGAGGAGCTCAGGAAGAACGGGGCCGAGTACGTGGTGGTGAAGAACCGCCTGGCGCTCCGTGCTCTTCAGGGTCTAGAGCTCCCGGACCTGTCCGATTGGCTCACGGGTCCGACCGGTGTCGTCATTGGACATTCAGGTCCGGTGGACGCCGCAAAAACCGTTGCGGACTTCGCGAGAACCCACCGCGACCGCCCGGAGTTCAAGGTGGCCGTTCTGGACAACGCGATTCTGGATCCGAGCCAGATTCAGAGACTCGCCAAGCTGCCACCCCGGGATCAGCTCTTGGCCATGCTGGCCGGCGCCTTGGAGGCGCCTATGGCTGCCCTGGTCGGTGTCTTGGAAGGGAAGCTGCAGGAGATGGTCGGCCTGTTGAAGGCCCTTCAGGAAAAGCGGGAGGGTGGGGCGGCTTAGGCTCTGGCCGGTCCCTCCTCCGATTGAATCGATCATAACGACTGTTCGTTACCAGAGTGCCGGCGCTGTCCGGGAGAGTCAAGGAGGATTCTGCATCATGGCTGTGAATCAAGAAGAGCTTCTCGAGACCATTGGCAACATGACCGTTCTCGAGCTGTCGGAGTTTGTCGAGGCCTTCAAAGAGAAGTTCAAGGTCACCGCGGTTGCCGCCGCTCCCGTTGCGGGTGCCGTAGCTGTCGCGGAAGAGGCTGCTGAAGAGCAGACCGAGTTTGACGTCATCCTCGAGGGTGTCGGCGACAAGAAGATCCAGGTCATCAAGGTGGTCCGGGAAGTCACCAGCCTCGGCTTGAAAGAAGCCAAGGAGCTGGTGGACAATGCGCCCGGCACCACGATCAAGGAACAGGTCTCCAAGGCTGAGGCCGAGCAGATCAAGGCTAAGCTCGAAGAGCAAGGCGCAGTTGTCGGTCTGAAGTAAGTAGGCTTATATGCCCCCTCCCGGTACGGCTCGGGAGATTTCCGAGCCCGCCGGGGGGTGGGGGCCTACACGCCTGTTTCGGAACATCGAATCGGCTTTAACAAAGCTGAACACAAGGCACCAAGTGCAGGTCCCCGCCGCCGGGAGGAGTGGATAACCCCACCCCGGGCCTAGGCCGTCGGCGCGTCGGGGATATGTGTGCTTGGCCTTCTGTCTCATTCCATCTTTTCGGATCCGGTCCGGTTCGGACGGTTCGATCAAAAGGGGGAAGTCCCGTTGGATATTCGGAGCGATGGTCGGTCGGTTCTGAGTTTTGCGAAGCTCAAGCCGGTCATGCCGATGCCTAACCTGCTGGACGTACAACTTCGTTCCTTTGAAAAACTCGTGGAAACCCAGGTTCAACAGGACGAACCGTGGGACTTCGGTTTGGATCGCGTCTTTGGGGAGATTTTCCCCATCAGTGACGTGCACGAGAACTTCACCTTGGAGTACGTCTCCTCCGCCTTGGGGGAACCCAAGTACTCGGTGGAGGAGTGCATCGAACGGGACATGACCTATGCGGCGCCGTTAAAGGCGACGCTGCGGCTCATCGTCTGGGAGACGCTGGAAGATGGGGAGCGTAGGCCCGGGGACATCATCGAGAAGGAAGTCTACCTGGGAGACCTGCCCCTCCTCACCGAGTTGGGCACCTTCATCATCAACGGTGCCGAGCGGGTGGTGGTGAGCCAGCTCCACCGCTCACCGGGCGTCATTTTCGAGGAAAACATCCACCCGAACGGGACCAAGCTGCACAGTGCCCGTATCATCCCTTTCCGGGGATCCTGGGTGGAGTTCACCATCGATATCAACAACATCTGCTACGTCCATATCGACAAGAAGAAGAAGTTCCCGGCCACGGCTCTCCTCAGGGCCTTCGGGTACGGGACCGATGCTGAGGTCTATCAGCTCTTTTTCGACGTCGTGGACGCGGACCTTTCCCATAGCGGCAAGGAAGGCCACAGGGACTTCACCGGGGCGGTTTTGGCTGCCGACATCGTGGATCCCGGGACCGGGGAGATTCTCCTGGAGGGGGCCACGGAGCTGGATGAGGACGCGCTGGGTCTTTTGAAGCGGGCCGAGATCACGAAGGTAAAGATCTATGGCCGGAAGGGGGTAAAGACCATCCGCGGCGAGAGCCCCATCGTCAAGAACACCCTGAAGAAAGACCCGACCTCGGACGAGAAAGAGGCCCTATCGGCGATCTACTCTCTCCTTCGCCCGGGGGAACCCCCCAACATGGACACGGCCCGGACCGCGTTGGAACGGGTATTCTTCAACCCGAAGCGATATGATCTGGGGCGTGTGGGGCGTTACAAGATCAACCAACGCCTGCACCTGGATATTCCCAAGAACACGGCGGTCCTGACCCGGGACGATTTCGTGGCCATCCTTCGCTACCTCATCGATTTGAGCGAAGGTACGGGCTTCACGGACGACATCGACCACCTGGGGAATCGCCGGGTGAGAACGGTGGGCGAGCTTATCGCCAACCAGTTCTCCGTTGGGCTCTCCAGGATGGCCCGGTTGGTTAAGGAGCGGATGTCCATCAACACCGATCCCGAGAAGATCAACATCGACGATCTGGTGAACGCTCGGACCGTATCCGCAGTGATTCAGGCCTTTTTCGGGTCAAGTCAGCTCTCCCAGTTCATGGACCAGACCAACCCCTTGGCGGAGATGACCCACAAGCGTCGTCTCTCGGCCCTGGGCCCTGGGGGTTTGACCCGGGAGCGCGCGGGCTTCGAGGTTCGGGACGTCCACTACTCCCACTACGGCCGTATGTGTCCGATCGAGACCCCTGAGGGACCGAACATCGGGCTCATCACCTCCCTTACCACCTACGCTCGCATCAATGAGCTGGGGTTTGTGGAGACGCCCTACCGGAAGGTGGTGGACCAGAAAGTCACCAATGAGCTGGAATGGCTCTCGGCCAACGAAGAAGAAGAGGTCCGCATTGCCCAGGCCAACGCGCCTTTGACCGATGAGGGCACCTTCAGGAATGAGTTCGTCCTCTGCCGGGAGCGGGGTGACTTCCCCCTTCTTCGGCCGGAAGACATCGACTACATGGACGTGGCCCCGGACCAATTGGTGTCCGTGGCGGCGGCCCTCATCCCCTTCCTGGAGCACGACGACGCCAACCGGGCTCTCATGGGCTCGAACATGCAACGCCAGGCGGTGCCTCTCCTCTATACCGACGCTCCCTTGGTGGGAACGGGTCTGGAGGCGAAGGTTGCCCGGGACTCCGGGGCCGTCATCACGGCCCGGCGGGGCGGGGAAGTGGTCCACGTCACGGCCGATGAGATCGTGGTGGACACGGGCTCTGTGACCCCGGGTGAGGCCGAGCAGCCGCTGGCGAAGCTGGCTCAGTTCGATCGGTACAAGTTGAAGAAGTTCTGGCGAACCAATCAGGATACGGCCATCAACCAACGCCCCTTGGTGAAGCGGCATCAGAAGGTGGAACCCGGCGATATCATCGCGGATGGGCCTTCGACCGATCATGGGGAACTGGCTCTCGGACGAAACGTCCTCTGTGCGTTCATGCCCTGGTACGGCTACAACTTCGAGGATGCCATCGTCATCAGCGAGAAGCTGGTGAGGGGAGATGTCTACACCAGCATCCATATCCAGGAGCTTGAACTGCACGTTCGGGACACCAAGCGGGGGATGGAGGAAATCACCCGGGAGATCCCCAACGTGGCCGAAGAGAGTCTGGTGGACCTGGACGAGCGGGGCATCGTTCGCATCGGGGCCAGGGTCAAGAGCGGCGACATTCTGGTCGGGAAGATCACACCGAAGGGGGAGACGGAGCTGTCTCCTGAAGAAAAGCTCCTTACGGCCATCTTTGGTGAGAAGGCCAAGGACGTAAAGGACTCGGCCCTGCGGCTTCCGCCGGGGATGACTGGAACCGTCATCGACGTCAAGATCTTCTCCCGCCGTATCGATGACCCCCTCCTCGAAAAGGAACACGGGGCCAAGATCGGGGACCTTCGTTCCGAAGAACGAGAAGAGATCGGGCGCATCACCGAGGCTCGGGATGAAGAGCTGAAGGACCTTCTGCACCTCCAGACCATCGCCCTCTGTTTGAAGAAGGGGACGATTGAGCCCTTCCTGAAGGAAGGAACCAAGGTCACCAAGGAGATCCTCGACGAGATCTCCTTCAACCGGCTCGACCTGACCACCCTGAAAGTCCAGAACAAGACCGCAGGGGAGAAGGTCAGACGGGTCATCGATGAGGCTCAACGACGCATCGATCGGGTGAGGGAAAAAACGGAAGAGCAGATCGACAAGGTCTTCCAGCCCGATGAGCTGCCGCCGGGCGTGGTCCAGCTGGCGAAGGTCTACATCGCAGAGAAGCGGAAAATTGCGGTCGGAGACAAGATGGCCGGTCGCCACGGGAACAAGGGGATCATCGCCCGCATTGCCCCCGAGGAAGACATGCCCTTCCTCCCCGACGGTACGCCGGTGGAGATCGTGCTGAATCCCCTGGGCGTCCCGTCCCGGATGAATGTGGGTCAGATTCTGGAGACCCACCTCGGATGGGCTGCACAGATTCTCGGTTTTGAAGCCAAAACCCCCGTGTTCCAGGGGGCTTCCGAAGACGAAGTGGGAGCCCTCCTCAAGATCGCGGGCATCTCCTGGGCTCGGAGCGCCCTCCTCAGTCGGCCCTCGGAGCCGGCCCTGGACGCGGACGAGCTCACGGATCTCCTGGGTGTTCTGCAAATGTTTGGTGGCCCCCGTACCACGGGGGTTTACAAGACGACGGGGGGTGGGAACGGGGAGGGCGCCGAGAACATGGGCATAGGCAGGCCCCTGGATCACTACTGCACCAAGGAGTTGGACCAGGCCAAGAAGGGTAAGGCGGCCTTCCTGAAGCTGAAGGACTACGTGGTGGAGACGGGGACTCTCGTTGCAGAAGCCAAAGGCAAGAAGCTGGCTGACGCCTTCCCGGCCGTCGCTTCCCTGGGCCGGAAGAAGACCCTGAACGAGGGGCTGGACCTGGCTATCGTCGAAATGCTCTCGGCCGCCGAGATTCTGGCCTCCGGGAAGATCTGGCTGAAGGACGGAAGGAATGGCCGCCGCTTCGACTTCCCGATTACGGTGGGAGCCATCTACATGTTGAAACTCTCCCACCTGGTAGACGACAAAATCCACGCCCGGAGCATTGGACCCTACTCCCTGGTGACGCAGCAGCCGCTGGCTGGGAAGGCCCAGTTCGGTGGCCAGCGGTTTGGGGAGATGGAGGTTTGGGCCCTGGAAGCCTATGGGGCTGCCCACACGCTCCAGGAAATCCTCACGGTGAAGTCGGACGATGTGACAGGCCGGTCCAAGGTCTATGAAGCCATCGTCAAGGGAGAGAACCTTCCCCAACCCGGGATTCCCGAGTCCTTCAACGTGTTGGTGAAGGAGCTCCAGGCCTTGGGCCTAAGCGTGACACTCGGACGCGACGAGTAGGAGGACTGCTTTCAGCAGCCCCCCAACAAGACAGTTTTTTCGACGCCCTCAACTGATCGGGTGCTGAACGGATGATCGATTTTCCCAGGTCAAGAGATACACAGTCCGCTGACTTCGACTTCATGCAGCTCAGGATCGCCTCCCCGGAGGAGATCCGGAGTTGGTCTTTTGGTGAGGTCACGAAGCCGGAGACCATCAATTACCGGTCCTTCAAACCGGAACGGGATGGGCTCTTTTGCGAGCGGATCTTCGGGCCGGTGAAGGATTGGGAGTGCCACTGCGGGAAGTTCAAGAGGATTCGCTTCCGTGGGCACGTCTGTGACCGTTGCGGAGTCGAGGTCACGCTCTCCAAGGTTCGAAGAGAACGCATGGGTCACATCGAGTTGGCCGTGCCCATCGTTCATATCTGGTTCTTCAAGACTCTTCCGAGTCAGTTGGGGTATCTCCTGGGGATCACTCTCAGGGATCTGGAGAAGGTCATCTACTATGCGTCCTATATAGTGACCCACCCCGGGGCTCAGGAGGTGGAGTTCCTGGACCTCCTGGATGAGGACGAGTTCTACGATCTTCGGGTGAAGGCCAGGGAAGAGGGTGACGAAGAGTTTCGGGCCGAGATCGGGGCCGAGGCCACTCGTTCCCTTCTCAAGATGCTGGATTCCCCCGACAAGCCCATCGAAGAGCAGAACCGGGACGGGCGGGGGCTGGATCGGTTGGCCCAGTGGCTCCGGCATGAAATCGCCACCGAGACCAGCCAGCACCGGAAGAAGAAGAAGCTCAAGCGGTTGAAGGTGGTGGACGCCCTCCGGAATTCCGGGAGCTCCCCGGAGTCCAGGAATCGGCCGGAATGGATCGTAATGGAAGTGGTCCCGGTCATTCCCCCGGACCTGCGGCCGTTGGTTCCTCTGGATGGTGGGCGGTTCGCCACCTCGGACCTGAATGATCTTTACCGGCGGGTGATCAACCGGAACAACCGTCTCAAGAAGCTGATCGAGATGAGGGCTCCGGAAGTGATTCTCCGGAATGAAAAGCGCATGCTTCAGGAGGCCGTGGACGCCCTCTTCGACAACGGGCGCCGTTCCAAGGCCATTCGAGGCCGGGGTAAGCGGCCTCTCAAGTCCCTCTCGGACATGTTGAAGGGAAAACAGGGTCGGTTCCGTCAGAACCTCCTCGGAAAGCGGGTGGACTACTCCGGACGGTCGGTGATCGTCGTGGGGCCCGAGTTGAAGCTGCACCAGTGTGGACTCCCCAAGGCCATGGCCGTGGAGCTCTTCAAGCCTTTCATCATCCACGAATTGGAGAAGAGGGGCGAAGCGGAGACGGTGAAGCGGGCCAAAAAGATCGTCGAGAAGGACGATCCGAAGGTCTATGAGGTCCTGGAAGACATCATCAAGGATCATCCCGTCCTCCTGAACCGGGCTCCGACCCTGCACCGACTCGGGATCCAGGCCTTCGAGCCGGTCCTGGTGGAGGGGAAGGCCATCCGGATTCATCCGCTGGTGTGCGCGGCGTTCAATGCGGACTTCGACGGCGACCAGATGGCGGTCCACGTTCCCCTCAGCTTCGAGGCCCAATTGGAGGCCCGAGTGCTGATGCTGGCCGCCAACAACATCCTTCTTCCGTCCAACGGGCGCCCGGTAGCCTCCCCCACCCAGGATATGGTCATGGGGTCCTACTACCTGAGCAAACCCCCGCTGGAGGTGAGTGACCTGGAACGGGTGGTTGGCGACGGAAAAGCTCCGAAAGGAGCCCGAGCCAAAGCGGAAGAGCGGCTGAACGAGCTCTACGCCGACGCGCCCCGCTTCTCTGCCTACAGTCAGGTGGAGATGGTCCTGGCCACCGACATGATCGACTTCCATACCCTGGTGTGGTTCTGGTTCGTCCAGCCAGGGGAGAAGGAGGAGGGCGGTCGGGGCGGAAAGTGGTATCGGACCACGGGGGGAAGGGTTCTCTTCAACTCCATCATCCCCGACGAGATGGGATTCCTGAACAGGACCTTTGGGAAGAAGGAGTTGGGAGATCTGGTCTTCGACTGTTTCACCATCGTGGGGCTGAGTCGGACCACCGAGTTCCTGGACAACCTGAAGGACTTCGGATTCCGGTATGCCACCATGGGTGGGGTGAGCGTCGGGGTAGAGGACCTGGAGATCCCGCCGGAGAAGACGGAAATCCTCAGGGAGGCCGACGAGCAGGTCACGCGCTTCCAACGTGCCTACTCCAGCGGCTTCATCTCCAACGGCGAGCGGTACAACAAGGTCATCGACACGTGGACCCACGCCAACAACGACGTGGCGGATGCCATGGTCAGGCACCTGGAGCGGTCCAAGAACGGGTTCAACCCCGTCTATATGATGATGACCTCTGGAGCCCGGGGAAACAGGGACCAGATGCGGCAGTTGGCCGGTATGCGGGGCCTCATGGCCAAGCCGCAGAAGAAGCTCACTGGAGGCATCGGTGAGATCATCGAAAGCCCCATCAAATCCAATTTCCGTGAAGGCCTCTCAGTGGTGGAGTACTTCATCTCCACGCACGGCGCCCGGAAGGGCCTCGCGGACACGGCGCTGAAGACGGCTGATGCCGGATACCTGACTCGGCGACTGGTGGACGTTGCCCAGGATCTCACGGTCACGGAGGAAGATTGCGGCACGATCCTTGGGCTCGAACAGACGGCGCTGAAGGAGGGGGAGGACATCATCGAGCCCCTTCGTGACCGAATTGTGGGGAACGTGGCGCTGGAAGATGTCTATGATCCAATCGATGGGGAGCTCATCGTGGAGGCTGGGGAGCTCATCCTGGAAGAGGCTGCCGACGCCATCGAGGACGCCGGCATTCAGGCGGTGAAGATCCGATCCGTACTCACCTGTGAGGCGAAGCGGGGCATCTGCCGCCAGTGTTATGGTCGGAATCTGGCCACCATGCAGATGGTGGACGGTGGGGAGGCTGTGGGGATTCTGGCTGCTCAGTCCATCGGCGAGCCCGGGACCCAGCTGACTCTACGGACCTTCCACATCGGTGGTACCGCGGCCCGTATCGCCGCCCAAACCCAAAGGAAGTCCAAAATCCACGGGACGATCGCCCTCGAGAGGGTGACCTTTGTGGTGAGCCCGGACGATTTGCGGATCATCACGTCTCGTGAGGGCCAGATTCTTCTGAAGACCAAAGAGGGCCAGGTGCGGAGCAGGTTGTCCGTGCCCTACGGCGCCACCCTGGCCGTGGATGAAGGTCAGCGGATTGAGGCGGGAGACCTCCTCTTCTCCTGGGACCCCTACTCGGAGCCGATTGTCGCCGACTCCGCAGGGGTCGTGGCTTTCCAGGATATCCAGGAAGAACAGACTATGCGGGAGGAGCTGGACGAGTCTACGGGCCGCCGCCAGCTGACCATCATCGAGGACCGTGAGAAGAAGCTTCATCCCTCGGTTCAGATTCGGGAGAAGACCAAAGGAAAGAAGCCCGGGGACAAACTCCGTGAGTTCATCCTTCCGGTGGGTGCCCAACTCATTGTGCGGGACGGAGCCGAGGTCGCTCCGGGGGACACCCTGGCCAAGATCAGCAGAGAGGTCTACAAGACCCGTGACATCACGGGTGGGTTGCCCCGGGTGGCCGAGCTCTTCGAGGCCCGGCGGCCGAAAGATCCAGCGGTGATCACCGAGGTGGACGGGGCTGTTTCCTTTGGTGAGGTCAAACGAGGGAAGCGGGAAATCATTGTGGAGCCTGAGAGCGGCGATCCCAGGGTCTATGAGATTCCCGTCGGGAAACACCTGAGAGTACACGAGGGTGACCATGTGCGGGCCGGGGATCGACTCAGCGAGGGTCCCATCAACCCCCATGACATTCTCAGGATCAGAGGCCCCAGGGCCGTCCAGGAATACCTCCTGAACGAAATCCAGGAGGTTTACCGCCTCCAAGGGGTGAAGATCAACGACAAGCATATCGGTGTCATCGTTCGCCAAATGCTCCAGAAGGTCAGAGTCACGGATCCGGGTGATACGCAGTTCCTGGAAGGCGATCATATCGACCGGGTGGAGTTCCGGGAGATGAACCAGAAGATCATCGCCGGAGGAGAGAAGGCTGCTCGTTCGGAGCCCCTGCTCTTGGGGATCACCAAGGCCAGCCTTACCACGGAGTCCTTCATCTCTGCGGCTTCCTTCCAGGAAACCACGCGGGTCCTCACCGACGCAGCCATTCGGGGCGCCCGGGACAATCTGAAGGGTTTGAAGGAGAATATCATTATCGGACACCTGATTCCTGCTGGAAGCGGCGTTCACCGTTACCATGACGTGGAATTCGTGGTGGAGCAGGCCTTCTATGACGAGGAAATCCTGCCTCTGGCCGAGGCCGAGGAGTTGATCCCGGGGCTGGCTGCCGAAACGGCCGGCGAGGCCTAGTCGGGCTGAGATCGCGGACCCCTGCGGCCGGCGAAAGGCCTTGGTGTCCGGTTGGATTCTCACTGAGCGGGCGCACCTCCAGGTGCGCCCGCTCATATTTTGGATTTGCACGGCCCGGGGGGCTTGGGGCAGCCACCGCGAAGTGCCGGTCCTTTCCCTTGTTACCGGCCATTCTCCCGTTGACACTCCCCTAAGCCTCTTTTAACTTATCAAGTCTCTACCGCGGCGTTTTCCGGCACGAGGCCGGGAGCCCGAAAACCCTACGCCCCCCAGGGCGTTTTTTTGACGTCAGAAAGCCCGGAGCGTATGCCAACGATCAACCAACTTGTTCGGAATGGCCGAAAGGCTATTCAGAAGAAGAACAAGGCCCCGGCTTTGCAGAAAAACCCCCAGCGGCGGGGAGTCTGCACTCGGGTTTACACTACCACCCCCAAGAAGCCGAACTCGGCCCTTCGGAAGGTGGCCCGTGTCCGGTTGACCAATGGATATGAGGTCACGTCCTATATCGGGGGAGAGGGGCATAACCTCCAGGAGCACTCCATCGTGCTCATCCGAGGGGGTCGTGTGAAGGACCTGCCGGGTGTTCGGTATCACGTCATCCGAGGCACGCTCGACACGTCATGGGTTTCGGCCCGGCGGCAAGGCCGATCCAAATTCGGGGCCAAGCGGCCCAAGTAGGGTCGCCAACGAAGGCTAGCGAGAGGTCATGAGTCGTCGCAGCAGTGCAGTAAAAAGAGAGGCACAGGCGGACCCGCGTTTCGAGTCCACCACCGTCACGAAATTCATCAATGCCCTCATGCTGGGCGGGAAGAAATCCCTGGCTGAGAAGATCTTCTACGATGCTCTGGATACCGTGGAAGAAAAATCGGGCCAACCAGCCATCACCGTGTTCCGGACGGCCCTCACAAACGCCAAGCCGTCCTTGGAGGTGAAGAGCCGCCGGGTCGGGGGTGCCACCTATCAGGTGCCCATTGAGGTTCGCCCGGATCGACGCACCGCTCTGGCTATCCGGTGGCTCATCGGGTTTGCCCGGAAGCGGGGGGAGAGCACCATGTCCCAGCGGTTGGCCGCGGAGTTCATGGCTGCCAGCAAGGGCGAAGGGTCGACGGTCAAGAAGAAGGAAGACACACATCGGATGGCGGAGGCAAACAAGGCGTTCGCACACTACCGCTGGTAAAGCAGGACCGGACCGGGTCTTTGGCTGAATAGGCCAGAGGCAGGCCTCCTGGAGATTTCCCCGGAGCGCCGAATCAGGAGGGGCCGGAAGGACCCCGGGGTACGATTCCCCAGAGTCTTCCTAGGCTGCCGAATCCCGCGGTCTTGACCGAAAGCCAGATAGAGATCGCGGCAGGACAGCCTGCCCAGCTTGTTTCGGCGCTCCTTTTTGTTTTTTTGAACGACTAGGCGAAAGAGAAGAGAGAAGAGTTCGATAGGCGATGCCCAGGTTTACCCCACTTCACCTGCTCCGGAATATCGGCATCATGGCGCACATCGATGCCGGTAAGACCACGACCACCGAGCGGATCCTGTTTTACACGGGCCGGGTCCATCGGATGGGCGAGGTGCATGACGGCGCTGCCACCATGGATTGGATGGAGCAGGAGCAGGAGCGTGGGATAACCATCACCTCTGCGGCGACCACGGCCCATTGGCTCCGAAACGGCGTCGACCATCGAATCAACATCATCGACACCCCTGGGCACGTGGATTTTACCGCCGAGGTGGAACGGTCCCTTCGAGTTCTGGACGGGGCCGTCGCTGTTTTCTGCGCTGTTGGGGGGGTGGAGCCTCAATCGGAGACGGTGTGGCGGCAGGCTGACCGCTACGGTGTTCCGCGCATCGCTTTCGTCAACAAGATGGATCGGATCGGGGCCGATTTCGATCACGTCGTCACCATGGTACGGGAACGGCTTGGGGCGAAGGCCCACCCGGTTCAGTATCCTCTGGGCTCCGGCGATCTTTTCACCGGCGTCATCGATCTCGTCGCCATGAAGGGCACGGTTTACGAGGACGAGCTGGGATCCAAGTTCATCGAAACCGGCATTCCCGACTCCCTGAAGGCGAAGGTGGACGACCTCCGTCATCAGCTGGTGGAGGCGGCCGTAGAACACGACGACGAGCTTCTGGAGAGATATCTGGGTGGTATCGAGCCCACCGAGGACGAGCTTCGCCAGGCCATCCGGGAAGCCCCGATCTCCGGTGAGATTTTCCCCGTCTTCTGCGGATCGGCTTTCAAGAACAAGGGCGTTCAGTCACTTCTCGACGGTGTCATCGACTATCTCCCCTCTCCTCTCGATATCCCTCCGATCCAAGGCCATCTGCCTCAAAAAGACGAGACTCTGGAGACACGGGAAGCCGAGGACAATGCGCCCTTCAGCGCGTTGGCGTTCAAG
>JBDRDQ010000203.1:0-3310 GCA_043820695.1 Gemmatimonadota bacterium
TTCAGGCTGATTTCCCGGTCGTCCAGCCTTCTGGATGTGACCATGGTTCGGTAGAGCCGAAGCAGCTCTTCCGGGCGAAGACCTTCGGGCAAGTTTTCAGGCCCCAATTTTCCCCTCCTGAAGTGCAAGAATTCTCAACTCCAACTCCAGGCGCAAGGCCTCTGCGTCATGGAGGGGGGCAGAGCAGGTGAACTCCCGGCAAACGTAGGCCGTGGCCTTTTCCCCGCGGGCCTCCCGACCCTCCAGAAGCACCACCTCCAGGGGAGGGGCCGAGGAGAGACTGAGTGCCGAGAGCAGTCGCCCGAAGGCCGACGGGTACCGAGCCAGGCTTTCAGCCTCCCGGACCAGGGTCCGGACGGCTACCTGGCGGTATGCATCGATTCCGAATATGGCTGAGGCCCGGAGAAGGAGCTCGACGGCGAGGGAGGTTCCTGAAGGGGTAGCATTGTCCATGACTTCCCTAGGCCGAATCACCAGCTCCTCCGCGTCCTTGGCCGAGTCGTAGAACAGGCCCTCCTCCTGCTCCCAGAAGAGGGTCAATAGCTGATCGGTGAGGCCCTTGGCCTCTTCCAGCCATCGCGGCTCCAAGCACCCCTCATAAAGAGTGAGGAGGGCGTTTCCAAGCCCTGCGTAGTCTTCCAGAAAAGCGGGGATCCGGGCGTCCCCATCCTTCCAGCTTCGCAGAAGCCGCCCCTCCCTGCGAAGAGACCCCAGGAGGAACCCGGCATTCCTTCGCGCGGCGTCCAGGTAGTCGACTCTCCCCAGGGTGGCCCCTGCCTCCGCCAGGGCCCGAAGGACGAAGCTGTTCCATCCCACAAGGACTTTCTCGTCCCGGAAAGGATGCACTCGCGCGCTTCTGGATTCTCGGAGATGGGCCCTGGCCCGGCCCAACCGGGACGCCAACTCTCCCTCTGGGATTCCTTCCGTCCTTGCCTGGGAGTCCAATCCCCGCGGTAGGTGGAGGATATTCCGGCCCTCGAAGTTTCCAGCCGCACTCACGTCATAGGCACGGGAAAATAGGGCGCCCTCCGCTTTGCCCAAAACCGCCTCTACCTCCTGAAGACGCCAGAGGTAGAAGAGTCCCTCCTCCCCCTCCGAATCCGCGTCTCGGGCGGAGTAGAATCCCCCGGCCGGATCTCGAAGGTCGTCCAGGACATAGTCCAACGTCGACGTAACGATGTCCTCGAGCTCAGGGTCCCCGGTGATCTGGAAGGCGTGGAGATAGACCCGGGCCAGGAGTCCGTTGTCGTACAGCATCTTCTCGAAATGGGGCACCAGCCACCGATCGTCCACCGAGTACCGATGGAACCCGCCCCCGAGATGATCCCGCATCCCTCCCCGGGACATGGAGCGAAGCGTTGCCAGGACCATTTCCAGCGCCTCGTCGCTCCCGGTCCTGTCGAAGTGATGCAGAAGGAATTCGAGCGTGACCGGTTGCGGGAACTTCGGCGCCGGGCCGAAGCCTCCGTGGATGGGGTCGAACTGGCCTGCCAGGGAGCGAGCGGCCTGATCGAGGGTTGGGGAGGCGATCCGGGTGAGGCGTCCCTCCGGGGTCGTTTCCCCCTCTCCCACCTCCGCGCCGCCATGATGCGCCCCGGGTCCAGGCGGTCTCCCCTCCGGGGCGGACCCACCCTTGAGAAGGGCCAGGAGACGGTTCGATCCGTCCTCTATCTCCTCACGCCGGTTCCGGAAGGCGTCCGCAACGGCGCCCAACAGCTGCCGGAAGGAAGGCATTCCGTGCCTGGCCTCCGGGGGAAAGTAGGTCCCGCCGAAAAAGAACCGCCCGTCAGGGGTGAGGAACGCCGTAAGGGGCCAACCCCCCCGGCCGACGCTGGCCTGGACCGCCCGCATGTAGATGGAGTCCAGGTCCGGTCGCTCCTCCCGGTCCACCTTGATGCTCACGAACCCTTCGTTCATGAGGGCGGCTGTGCCCTCGTCCTCGAAAGACTCCCTCTCCATGACGTGACACCAGTGGCAGGCCGAGTACCCGATGGAGAGGAGGATGGGTTTGTCTTCGGCGCGGGCCTTGGAGAGGGCCTCCTCTCCCCAGGGGAACCAGTCCACGGGGTTCTCTGCGTGCTGGAGGAGGTAGGGGCTGGTCTCTTTTGCCAATCGGTTGGGCACACGTTCTCCAGAAGCGGGGGGGAGGATCATTTCAACCACTACTCCCCTTCCAGCCAAGAGGTCCCGGATGAAGATGTTGTTCCTGTTCGACCCTAGGTCTACATTCGAAAGTAGCGGGGGAAGCGGTCTAAAAAGCTGGCTTCCCTCCACGGCTTTTCCCAGATTTTGGCTGGAGGTCCGTCCATTGTTCAAAGTCGTTCTTTTTCTTCTCGTTCTCCTTGGTGCGGCACTCTACTTCCCCCAAACAAGAATGGTGGTCGTGGACACCCTTGGCCCGGTGGTGAACCCTGTCCTCACCTGGCAGACGAATGGTGAGATGGAACGAATCGGGAGGGAGCTGCAGACGCTGGCACGAGAGGGAGGCGATCTGCCCCCTCCTGGGGAGAGTTTTCGAAACTGGATGTCCAAGAATTTCTTCGGTGGCGCCAGGACGGACGCATGGGGGACCGACTATTCGATGAGGGTCGGGCGGGACTGGGTGACCATCGTCTCCAACGGACCGGACCAGGAAATCGACACGGCCGACGACATCGTTTTTCAAGCGGGGGCCGTGCGTCTAATGCGAAACCGCTAGCGCCCCGGCTTCTCCGGAGCCGGAATCCCGAACGCGATGAGGGCTCTCCCCTTTTAGGAGAGCCTTTTCACTTCCCCCCTCGGACCCCAGGGGCCGGCCCTACAATGCGGCGTTGACGGAGAAGAGATAGAACGCGTTGAGGGCGCCCTCCCCAATCAGGACCCCCAGCAGACACTTCCAGAGGGGGATCTTAAGAGTGCTGGCCACGTAGATGATCAGGTCGGTGGGGACTACTGGGAAGAAGCTCCAACCGATGATTATGGGGAGCTCTTTGTGGTCCAGCGCCGTCCGCACCTTCTGGGTCCGCCCAGGGTACTTGGTCTCGAAAACGTCCCTTAAGCCCAGGAATTCTGCGAAGTGGTAGACGATGGTGGATGAGGTGATGATGCCCAAGAGGTTGAGGAAGTAGGCTGCGGTCGGATCAAAAAGGAACACGCCGGCAATCGCGAAGGGGGTAGAGGGAATGAATGCGAGGCCCAGAAGGGAGAGGAGCAGGAAGTAAAAGGGGATGATGAGGAGTCGATTATCGTGGACAATCCCGCGAATCCATTCCACGTCGATCCGGTCCTGGTTCGTCAAGTATAGGGTTAGGACCACGGCCACTACCAGGAG
>JBDRDQ010000204.1:0-2097 GCA_043820695.1 Gemmatimonadota bacterium
TGCTCCCCTGGCGATGGCGGGGAGGAGCTCGACCTGGGCAACGCTGGACAGGTAGACCGGCGTTCCGCCACGGTGGGCGACCACGATCGTCTTCAGGTCTTCCACCGTCTCCACCAGGCCGATGCTCCGGACGATGAACTCTTCGGGTCCCCGAGTGATGAAGCCCGCGGCTGCGTTTCGGTTGCCGGCCTGTATCCTCTCAATGAGGTCGGAGAGGGTGAGGTCGAACTGGAGGAGCGCGTTGGGATCCACCAGAACCTGGAACTGCTGGACATCCCCCCCGATGGTCAGGACCTGGGATACCTCCGGCACCGACTTCAGCTCGTACTTGATGAGCCAGTCCTGGAGGGTCCTGAGCTCCATGGTGGTTTGACCCTCACCCTCCAGGTAGTACATGTAGACCATGCCCAGGCCCGTGGAGATGGGGCCAAGGAAGGGGTCGCCCGCCTGGGGCGGAAGTTCGTCCTGGATCTCATGGAGGCGGGGAGCCAGTACCTGCCGGGCCCAATAGATGTCCGTGCCCTCCTCGAAGTACACGTTGACCAGGGAGAGGCCGTAGGTGGAGGTGCTCCGGATCCGTTCCACCTTGGGCAGACCAGACATGGCCGCCTCAACGGGAATGGAGACGAGCTGCTCCACCTCCTGAGGGGCCAGGCCTTCGGCTTCCGTGTAGATCTGGACCAAGGCCGGAGACGGGTCGGGAAAGACGTCCATGATCAGATTCTGGTAGGCCAGGACTCCGCCGACGCACACGGTCACCACCACCGCCACCACCAGCAGACGCTGGCGAACCAGGAACCGAATCGCATTGCCGATCATGAGTTGACTCCCGGGCTAATGCACATGCCCATGACCTCCCGCGCCCTTCATCAACTCCGCCTTCAAGTTGAAAGCTCCTTCGATGACGATCACCTCCGACCCGTCGAGACCTGATTCGATGATCCTGCCCACGGAGAGGGTCTCTCCCGGTTCCACGTCCACGGCTCTGATGACGACGTGATCCTCGCCGGGTTCCTCCTCCGCCTCTTCCATGAGGACGAAGACCACATGGTGGCCATCCAGGAGTTGGACGGCGTCTGCCGGAACGACCATCCTTTCTTCCTGGGACTGAAGGCGAAGAAGTCCCTGCACGTACATGTTCGGTTTCAGGAGACCATCCGGGTTGGGGACCTCAGCCCGGACCTGCACCGTCCTCAGCTTCTCGTCAACCTGATCGGCCACGACGGTGACCCGGCCGGGGAAGTCCTGTTCCGGGAAGAGAGGCGTCCGAATCACGACCTCGGAGGCCGTCCTGAGGTAGGCCATCTGGCCTTCGTAGGCGTCCAGCTTTGCCCAGAGGGAGGAAAGGTCCGACACCGTAAAGAGGGCCATCCCCGGTTCGACGTGCCCACCCAGGACCGCATCCCGCTGAACCACGACCCCGGAAACGGGGGTCCGGACGGCCAAAGGCGGGTCGACC
The DNA here is from genome assembly GCA_043820695.1 of Gemmatimonadota bacterium. Classification (GTDB taxonomy): domain Bacteria; phylum Gemmatimonadota; class Gemmatimonadetes; order Longimicrobiales; family Gaopeijiaceae; genus JABDNZ01. The sequence continues at coordinate 1,460 of JBDRDQ010000204.1, forward strand.
GCCCGATGATCCTCGGGTGGGAGGGAGACATCGACCGCGGCTTCCAGTTCCCGCATTCGGTCCTCCTCGATGCCTAGCGAGTGGAGGAATACTTCGGCAGCCCTGCGGTCGGCCAGGTGTTGTTCGTAGACCGCCTGGCGGCGGAGAAACTCCCGTTCTTCAATGGCCCTGCTTTCCCGGAGGTTTTGGGCCCGCTCGAAGTCCTTCCGGCTCACCTCGGCCTGGGCAAAGGCTTGCAGGAACTGGGTTTGAGCCCGGGTGAATTCAGGAGAGTTCAACGTGGCCAGAACCTCTCCAGCGCCCACGTGGCTTCCCAGATCCACTCGTATGCTCGAGATCTGACCTGCCACCAGGGGAGCCACTTTGGCGGTCCGGTTCTCGTTTACGGTCAAAGCGCCCGGAAGTGTGAGCTCCGCGGAGATGGAAGTACGGCCGATGGGGCCGGTTCGGATCCCCCAATCCTGGATTTGCTGGGGTTCCAGGTGGAGCTCGTTTTCCGGCTGCTCCTCTCCGGCCGGAGGGCTGCCCCCGTCCTCTGCCGCCCCTTCCTCTGCCGGGCCCCCGGGGGAGCATGCCCCGAGAAGGAAGACCAAAAGCAGAATGCGGCTCAATGCAAAGTCCGTGTTCATAGGATTCCT
>JBDRDQ010000205.1:0-5060 GCA_043820695.1 Gemmatimonadota bacterium
GGTGGCCAGCGGAGCTCCGAACAGGATGATGACCAGGGTGGCGACAGGGATTGCCATCTTTTCCTGGCGGTCCACCAGGAGCTTGTTGGGCCTGCCCCCGGAGCGGGTCATGATGTCCGCCAACCGCCCCATCTCTTTGTAGGTCATTTCCTCGGGGTCCTTGGGCACCTCGAGAAACTCCTCGGGCCGCTCCCGGAATCCGCGAGTCTGAAGCGTCTGGTACTTGAAGGCCAACTCCTCTCCGTCCTCGAGGAAGATGCGGTAATAACCATCCTCGAAGGTCCATCCCACAGCTTGATCGAAGCGCACGATTCTGGCGGTGAGGTGGTCCGTCGGGCGGTTGGACCCCGGCTCCACCGTTTCCATCACCACCTCGTTCAACGTCCCCGCGGAGACACTCAGGCTTCGTACGCTGAAGTTTCGGCCACCCTCCCCCTGGAAGGAGAAATTCCCCCGAAAATCCCGTCTGAGATTCTGCTGTTGGAGGATCTCGCTGGCGATAGTGTTGGCCCGCGGTACCACCGCACCCAGGCCGAGAGCCACTCCGGTAAGGAAAACCCCGAGGGTGAGGACCGGCACGATGAGGCGGTGGAATGAAATCCCACCCGCTTTGGCCGCAACGATCTCCCTGTGGAGTGTCATGGTCTGGATGGTGAATACAACTGCCACCAGGGCCGCGATCGGGAAGGCCCACTGGATGAACTGGGGCAGCATGAAGACATAGGCCTTCGTGATGGCGACTCCCGTCAGCTCCTGGTCCAGATAGCCCTCCAGGTTCTGGGTGACGTCTCCAAGGACGAAGAGGATGGGGGCGCCAAGGGTGAAGGCCACGAACACCCTGAAAAAGGAGAGCGCGATCATGCGGTCGAGGATGCGGATCATGTAGCCGCCCTCATGCTCGTTCCCCCCGGGCGACCCTCACGAACGGCTTCCTCATCCAGGATCCCAAAGTGAAGACCAGATCATCCCACCCTCCTCCCCGGGCCGTCGCAACCTGGGTGGAAATCCGCCGAACCAGGAGAATTCCCACGGGAAGGAGAATCAAGTTTGGAAGCCACATGGCCAGAGCCGGGCTCACATACCCCTTGTCAGCCAGCGTCTCCCCGCCGATGAGGGACGCCCAGAAGATCGAAAAGATGACCACGGAGGCGGTAATGACCATCCCCACGCCTCCTCGGGGGAAACGGACTGCCAGGGGCGCGCCGATGAGAACGAAAACGATGCAGGCGAAGGCAATGGCGTACTTTTTGTGGATCTCCACCCGTTTCTCTATGGCGCTCAATCGAAGGAACTCCGCTTGCTGGGCGTTGGTCCGGGTGGTGAGGAAGACCGACCGGGTGACCTCGTCGGGAGGTTCGGGTCCGGAATCGTACTCCTCTTCGAGCAGCTTCTCATCCGACGCGAAGTTGGGATCCGGCGGAATGAGACTGTCCCCGTTGAATTGCCAGCCCAAGGCTCTTTTTACCGCGTAGATGGCATCATTGCGTATAGACTCCAGGAACTCCAGCCGGGCCGCCTCCGCCGCCCTGGCCGAATCGGCCAGTTGATCTGTGGACATTTCCCGGTCCCCCCTGCGATCCCCTCCTACCCCACGTTCAAGGATGTTGGAGATGCCCCGGATCGGGAAGAATTCCTCTACGAACTCGGCCCGTTGGAATCCACCCTCTCGGTTTGAAGGGACCTCCAACACGACACCATTATTGAGAGTAAGGAAGAGGTCCCTCTGGTCCTGACTGAAGGCCATGGTCCCCCGATCGGCGTAGGTCGTACGTCGGGCCTGAGGATCACTGGCATCGGTGATGATGACGTCTTCCAGCACCGAGGTGACAGGGTCGATGCGGACCGCCGAAAGGAAAAACGTCCTCCGCGGCCCCCCCTCCTCTTCGGCCACAACCTCGTTCAACACCTGTTCCCGGAGTTGGAAGGTGGGGCTCTTGAGATTGACATCTACCAGAAGTTTCCTTAACGCATGGTTGGTTTCCGGCAGCACTCGATCGTTGAACAAGAACATGCCCCCGGCCAGTATCACTCCAATACCCACGAGGGGGAGGAGGAGGCGAACGGGGTTTACACCGCCTCCTGTCATGGCCGTGATCTCGTTCTCGGCCGTGAGGTCGCTGAAGGCGAAGAGGACCGCCACCAGTACCGACATGGGGAGGGTGAGTGCAACGGTGTGGGGAAGGGCCAGGAGGGCGAACTGGCCCAGTACCGTCCAAGGAAGTCCCTTGCCCATGAGTTGGTCCAACCTCTGGGCGATGGTATTAAGGAAGAGGAGACCCGTGATCAGGGTGAAGGAGAAGAGAAACGGGCCTATGTGGCTCCGGATCAGGTAACGGATGAGTATGGCCATCAAAGTCCTGTTTGGAGCTGGAAACGTCCGGTCTTTCGTGGGCGCCGAGTGGTGAGGGAGTTTACCTTGTGACAGACTTCTCCTCAACCCGGAGAAATACCCCCCCGGGCCTCTTCCGGTCCCGGGCCTAACCGCTAATGTGCCGCCCACTCCTTTTTTTGGCTGGAGCCCTCCTGCTAGCTGTCGGGAATCCCTCTGTATTGAAGGGGGACCTGAGGGCGGCACCTGTCCTTTCGCAGGAAGACCCGGGTCGACAAGTAGGTACTCAGGATTCCACGGTCCATCTTGGACTTCAACTCCGGCCCCTTCCTTTCCCCATCCATTTTCCGGTCCTTCCGCCTCTCCCCTTTCCCATCGTGGATCCGGCTGTGCCTCCCACACTCCCACAGCCTTTCTTCCCGGACCCGCAGAAGATCTTCGGGTGGGCGGCCCTGGGCCTTTCGATCAGCCCATTTGGGGGAAGATTGCTCGAGGGGGGGAGGGAGGGGGCGGAAGGGGAAATCCCGCCCCTCTTCCAATCGGAGTTCGCCGAGGTCGCGGTTCGGCTTCGAGGAAGGGGTGAGCTCGGTGGCGACTGGAACCGTTTTCAACCCTGCGAGGCGGGGCTTCAGGAAAGTTGTGACCCTGGCCTCTTCCCCCAGATTAAACCCGATATCCAGTTCGGGCTCCAAGCGTCGGGTACCGTCGCCAAGCGGATCCACATAGACGTGGATTATGACGAGACCCGCGAGTTCTCGGCGGTCAACAATGTGAACCTCTACTACCAGGGTGAGGAGGGGGATATCGTCCGACGGGTGGAGGTGGGAGACGTCACGTTGATCTTTCCAGAGTCCAGGTTCCTTGCCCAGGGCATCCCCGCCGGGAATTTTGGTTTCAGGGCCGTAACCGACTTTGGGCCCCTGGACGTCCAGACCGTTTGGGCCCAACAGAATGGTGACATCTCCTCCCGAGATTTCCAACTCACTGGTGTCGGGGGGCGACAGGCGTTCATCCAGGAGGACACCCTGACCCTGGACGACGCCGACTTTGTTCGTGGCCAGTTCTTCTTCCTGACCGATCCGCGGGACTTTTCAGCTTTTCCCCATGTGGATGTGCTTTCCCTCGATCCAGGGGCGGCTCCGCCGTCGGTTGCTCCCGGGGCGGAGCCCATCCAGCTCTATCGCTTCGAGAACGACCCGGTGACCCGCCAACAGGTCGAGGGATACATCCAGGCAGAGGCGGTGGCGGAGCGGGACGGGGAGATTACCAGAGAGTCTGGCTGGTTCAGGTACCTGCTGCCCGGCGTGGATTACCTTGTCCACCCCAGCGGCCTCTGGGTGGCCTTGCGCCGACCTCTTCGGGAGGAGGAGATGTTGGCCGTCACCTTCGTCACCGCCGCCGGGGATACGGTGGGGGACTACAACCCGGAGAGGATCCATAACGTTGGCGGACGACCCACCCTCAGGCTCCTCAAGGCCTCGGGGCCCAAACACCGACCGGGGGCCCCTACCTGGGAGCTGGAGATGCACCATGTCTACCGTATCTCCAGCTCGGACGATGTTGAGGCCAAATCCGTGGCCCTCACCCTCTCCCTGGGAGAGCTCTTCGCCGGGCGCACCTTCAAAAGGCGGCCTACCGGGGAGGAGATCACCCTTCTCAAACTCATGGGACTGGACGAGGAATCCCCCGTCGATGAGTTGGATCCGTCCTTCCTGCTCCGGCCTGCTCAGGACTTTTTCCAGGATTCTTTTCAGGAACGGCCACCGGTCACCGGGACCTTCATTGTATTCCCGACGCTGAGGCCGTTTGCCGAGCCGCCTCCACTGCCTTCCTTGGGCCTCACCGGCGTGGAGACCAAGGAGATTCTCGGAGCGGACGCAAATTCCAAGATCTACCAGGCGGTGGATCCCGTGGAACGGGACAACGCGGGGCTCTACCGCCTTACCATACCGTTCAGGATCCGCAGTGAAGGAGTCATTTCAAGCTTCTCCCTCGGGGCTTTGGGGATCCGGGACGGAAGCGAACGGATCCAATTTGGCGAGCGCCTTCTCCGGTCAGGGGAGGACTACCTCATCGATTATGATATCGGGCAGGTCACCCTTCTGAATCCCGAGGCTCTCTTCAGTACCGATCCCCAAGCCCGCGTCCGGGCCCGTTGGGAGCAGAAAGCCCTTTTCCAGATCGCTCCCACCTCCCTTTTCGGTTGCAATGCGCGGTACGGTCTCGGAGACCGGGGCGCCCTCCACCTGCTGGGACTCTATCAGAAACAGCAGACGCTTCAAAACCGGCCCCAACTGGGGATGGAACCGGCCTCCATCTTCCTGGGCGGATTGAATGGCGATCTTACTTTTGGCGCGAGCTGGTTGGATCGGGTGATTGACCGCCTACCTGGTTCCGGCCCCCACGATCCGGCAAGCCTTCGTATGACGGGGGAGATGGCCCTCTCCCTCCCGAACCCGAGCCCGGTAGAGGTGGGCGCGCCCGAAGTCCGGCTGGAGCGCGATCGCCCGGTCGAAGTCGGCGACGGCGGCTTCGGGGTCGCCCCCACGCCAGTGGGCGATGCCCCGGTTGAAGTAGACGTCGGGCGACTCGGGCTGGAGCCGGAGCGCCTCGGCCTGGTCAGCCAGCGCTGCCTCGACGTCCCCCAGCTCGCCCTTGACGAACCCACGGTTCATGTAGGCTGCCGCGATCCCCGGATCGATCGCGAGCGCCCGGTCGAAGTCCGCCAGGG
>JBDRDQ010000206.1:0-5216 GCA_043820695.1 Gemmatimonadota bacterium
TGGGATGTGCCCATCGCGGGGCGGATCGCCCAACCCGGCGCTCTGAACTCGGTCATGGCAATGATGGCGTCCCTGTTTCGTCTCCAGAAGCTCTCCAAGGGGCAGGTGAAGGTTGTGACCACTCACCGGCAGCTCACATCGGCAATGGACCGGGGGGTGCTGGCGGCCGTCATGCACATGGAGGGCGTGGAGGCGATCAGAACGGACCTGGATGCACTGGGGGTCCTTTATGAAGCCGGGCTTCGTTCGCTGGGGCCTGTATGGAGCCGGCCCAAGGCCTTCGGATATGGTGTCCCTTTCAACGTCCCGGACTCACCCGATATCGGGCCGGGGCTCACCCCCGCCGGAAAAGAGCTGGTGAAGCTCTGCAATGAATTGGGGATTCTGGTGGACCTGTCCCACCTGAATGAAAAAGGTTTCTGGGACGTGGTGGCGGTTTCGAGAGCCCCCATCGTCGCCTCCCACTCGGGGGCTTGGTCCCTTTGCCGTTCCCCCAGAAACCTCACCGACGATCAGCTCCGGGCCGTTGGAGATTCAGGAGGGATCGTCGGAGTCAACTTCGCCAGGGGGTTCCTCAGGAAGGACGGACAAGGGGACAAGCCGACCTCCGTAGGGGAAATCGCGAAACACGTGGAGTACATCGCCGACAAGATCGGCTTGGATCACGTGGGGTTCGGCTCCGATTTCGACGGGACGCAAGTACCCCAGGACATGAAGGATGCCTCGGGTCTGCCAAAGCTCCTGGACGCCTTGAAGGACCGGGGATTCAAAGGGGCGGCGCTGAACAAGATCGCACACGGGAACTGGCTTCGTGTGTTGAAGGAGAGCTGGAGGGGGTAGGCGGCCAGAGCCTCCCTGCCACTTCAGAGATTGAAGCAGACCGTCTTCGGCTCCGTCATTTCCTGGAGGGCGAAGCGAATCCCCTCCCGGCCCAGACCGGAACTCTTGATCCCCCCGAAGGGCATGGCATCCATTCGGTAATCCGTGGAGTCGTTCACCATGACCGCCCCTGCCTCCAGCCCCTCAACCGCCCGGAAGGCGGAGGCCAGGGACGACGTGAAGACAGCGGCCTGGAGTCCGAAATCCACCGCATTGGACCGCCGAATCCCCTCCTCCAGGTCGGCCACCGGATAAAGGCTCACCACCGGGCCGAAGATCTCGTCGCAGTCTACTTTCATCCCCTTCGCGACCCTGGTCAGGACCGTAGGCCAATAGGTGGCCCCCTCCCGCCGATGACCACACTCCAGGGTGGCCCCTGCTCGTAGCGCCTCCTCCACCCAACTCTCCACCCGCTTGGCTTCGGATTCAGTAATGAGGGGCCCCATGTCGCAGTCCTCCTCCAGCTTGGGGCCCACTTTGTACCGAAGGGTTCTGCCGACGAAGGCATCGAGGAAAGCGTCGAAAAGGACGTCTTGCACGTAGATCCTCTGCACCCCGATGCAGTTCTGTCCAGCCGCCCAGAAAGCCCCCGAGACACAGCCTTCCACAGCCGCGTTGAAATCGCAGTCCGCCAGCACGACCACGGGACTGTTCGATCCCAGCTCCAACCCGATCTTCTTTAGACCCGCCGTCCGGGTCACCTCCAGGCCGGCATCTACACCCCCGGTGAAAGAGACCATCCGAACCCGGGGATCCGAAACCAGAGCGGATCCCACCTCTCCCCCCGGACCCGTCACGACATTGAGGACATTGGGAGGAAGCCCCGCCTCCAGGAAGAGCTCAGCCAGCTTCAGCGCCGACAGGGGTGTGACCGTGGCGGGCTTCAGCACCACCCCGTTCCCCCCGGCGATGGCCGGACCCACCTTGTGTGCGACAAGGTTCAGGGGGTCGTTGAACGGAGTTATCGCAGCGATGACTCCGATGGGGCATCGGTAGAAATACCCGCGACGGTTCTCGGATCCCTTCTGTTGGTCAAAGGATATGGTCTCGCCCAGGATCCGTGTGGCTTCCTCTCCCGACACCCGGAGAGTCTGGGTGCATCGGTATACCTCCTTCCGTGCCTCCCGAATGGTCTTGGATCCCTCACGGGCGATGAGGATCGCGAACTCCTCCCTCCGCTGGTCCAGGAGCTCAGCGGTTCGCCGAAGGATGCGTGCCCGCTCTCCGCTGGGGAGCTTCCGGTTGATCTGGTACCCCGCTTGTGCAGCCGCCACGGCCCGGTCCACATCCGCCGCCGTGCCTCTGGGCACCACGTCCACCACCTCGTTGGTGTAGGGATCATGGACGGGGATCTCCTCCGCGGCGCCTACCCACTGGCCGTCAATGAGCATTTGCATGAAATAGAGCTCCTAAGAGCGGGTTTCAGATGTGCGTGCCCCCCAATCCCTCCCATCCACCGCTCACAGAATGCAGGGGAGGAGCGGCCACGGCTAGGAAGCGGGCCCCGAAATGGGGTGGGGAGAGGCTCCCGAATTGACCCGACCGGGCCCAGAAGAGCAGATTCCCCTGTCCGATCCGCCGCTGAGACCCGCACCGGCCTCCTCACCAAACCGGGGATTCCCCAGATGCGCTTGCTCCGATCGCTTCCAGCCGCCTTCCTTCTTCTCTTTGTCATTGTTTTGGGTTGCGGCCCGGACGACGACACTCTGGACCCCGACCGTTTCCCACTCATCCCCATTCCGGCGGATATCGATGGAAGGCGGGGTGATTTCATCCTGAACCCAGAGACGGGGATCGCCCTTTCCCACCCCGACGACCTGGAATTGCGGGAACTGGTGGACCGGTGGGCGTCGGAGCTGCGGGAGCTTTCGGGATTCCCGCTTCCGATCCTGGATACGCCGGCAACCAGCGGGAGGAATCTGATCCGGATCGAGATGACCGGCACGCCGGAGGGTGCCCGGGAGGGGGTCGGAGCGGGAATGGGGTTGCCGGGAATCGAAGCGGAAGGGTATGAGCTGGAGGTGAGTCCCCGGGGGACTGAGCTTGAGGCCCCTGCGAAGGCTGGTCTCTTCTATGGCCTCCAGACGTTAAGCCAACTTATCCCAGGCGCCGACTCCTCCTCACCCTGGGCCATCCCCGCCGTAGAGATCGAGGATGTTCCGCGCTTCGCCTACCGGGGGATGCACCTGGACGTAGGAAGGCATTTCTTCCCTGTATCCTTCATCAAGCGGTACATCGACCTTCTGGCCACCTACAAGATGAACGTGTTCCACTGGCATCTGACGGAGGATCAGGGTTGGCGGTTGGAGATCCGGGGATATCCCCGGTTGACGGAAGTCGGGTCCTGTCGTGCCGAGACCATGGTCGAGAAGAACTTCAATCCGTTCGTAGGGGACGGAATCGAATACTGCGGCTTCTACACCCAGGACGAGGCCAGGGAGATCGTGGAGTACGCCCGCGAGCGCTTCATCACGGTCATGCCCGAAATCGAGCTGCCGGGCCATTCCGTGGCGGCCCTGGCCGCGTATCAGGAATTCGCCTGCACCCCGGGGCCCTTCGAGGTGTCGACCCGATGGGGTGTGACGAGGGACATCTACTGTCCGAAGGAGGAGACCTTCGCCTTCCTGGAAGACGTCCTGACGGAGGTGATGGAGATCTTCCCATCTCCCTATGTCCACGTCGGGTGAGACGAGGCACCCAAGGCCGCCTGGGAGGAGAGCGAGCTGGCCCAGGAAGTGATCCTCCGGGAGGGATTGGCTGACGAAGAGGAGCTTCAGAGCTGGTTCATCCGGCGCGTCGAAGGATTCCTGAACGCAAATGGCCGACGGCTGGTGGGGTGGGACGAGATTCTGGAAGGGGGGCTGGCGCCGGACGCCACGGTCATGTCGTGGCGGGGAGAAGCGGGTGGGATCCAGGCCGTTCGGGAAGGCCACGACGTCATCATGACCCCGAACAGCCACGTGTACCTGGACCATTATCAGGGAGACCCCTCACGTGAGCCCCTGGCCATCGGTGGATTCAGCTCCCTGGAGAAGGTGTACGCATACGAGCCGGTGCCGACGGAGCTGACACCGGCCGAAGCCCGTCACGTCCTGGGGGCCCAGGGCAACGTCTGGACGGAGTACATGAGGACCACGGACTACGTGGAGTACATGGTCTTCCCCCGGGCCCTGGCTCTCTCCGAGGTGGTATGGTCCCCAATCTCCCAGAGAGAATGGGCGGGTTTCATGAAAAGGCTCCCGAGCCATCTGGACAAACTGGACGCCCAGGGTGTGAAATTCCGGATTCCCGATGTCCTCGGCCTGGAGGAGGACCGGTTGTCGTTGGAGGACTCGGCGTTGGTCCAGTTATCGGGAGCGGTGACGGGCGGAGAGATCCGGTACACCCTCGATGGAACCGATCCGGGAGCGGGCTCCCCCAGATATGAAGCTCCGTTCATGATTCCTGTGAATGAGGACGGGACCGAGGTCGCAGCCAGAGTCTACCTGAGGGACGGCCGGGCGGGAGCAGTCACCCGCGCCCGGTTCCGCCGGACCAATCTCGTGCCACCCGCCTCCCTTCCGTTGAACGGACGGACTCAGGGTTTGGCGGTCCAGGGCTTCGCCGGGCGATTCCGTTCCGTGGTTGAGATCGAAGAAGGGGAGACCTTTGGCCTATCGGGCCTCCCTCCGGTCATCTCCCCTTCCCTCCCCCGGTTTGCCATCCCGGATGGGGTCTCCGAAAGCTCTTTTGGCCTGATCTTTCGGGGTTTCATTCGTGTGCCAGGAAAGGGGATCTACACCTTCCATCTGTCCTCCGACGACGGGAGTCGTTTGACGGTGGGGGACCTTCTTGTCATCGACCACGATGGACCTCACTCCATGGCAGAGCGAGCAGGGCAAGTCGCGCTCCACCGGGGATGGCACCCCATCGAGGTGACGTACTTCCAGTCCGGCGGCGGGTACGGACTTCGTCTGGAGATTGAGGGACCCGACCTCCCCAGGCGGGAGGTGTCGGCGCGTTGGCTGGCCCATGTCAAGGAGCCTGCGGGCGCCATGGGAGGCCGGCCATGAAGCCGACACCTGCTCAGCTTCGAGCCCTCGCCCGCAGGGACCCGGTTCTTGGGAGGGTCATGAGAAAACTCCCTCCCTTCCCGGACTTCCCAGTGAAGCCCAGGCTTCCGTATTTCCATACCCTCGCCAGAATCATCATCTTTCAGCAGCTGGCCACCGGGGCGGCCCGAACCATCCACGGTCGGGTTCAGGCGCTGGGCCTGAAACCACGACCCGTTACGCCGGCGGCCGAACACCTGGTCCAAACCCACGCAGAGGTGAGGGGGGCAGGCCTGTCGAGGAGTA
>JBDRDQ010000207.1:0-22577 GCA_043820695.1 Gemmatimonadota bacterium
GGAATGTCGGGCAGCTCTACGCAGTCGACACCTTCGGGGCCGTGGTGGGGACCCTTTTGGCCGGGTTCTTCCTGATCCTTTTTCTGGGCCTGAAAGAGGCCGCGTACCTGGCCGGGACGGTGAACCTCCTCATCGCCGTCGCGGTTTTCGCTCTCTCCCGGTGGCTGGAGGCCCTCCCGGCCACTGAGGCCCGCCCGGGAAGGGCAGAGGAGACACCCGCCGATCTGGAAGCCGCAGGCTATTCTCCCAGGATCGCACGCCTGGCCCTCTGGGCCGCCGGAGTGTCGGGCTTCTGTGCCCTGGCCCTGGAAGTATTCTGGACCCGGGCCCTGGTCTTCTTCCTGGACAACTCCACCCACGCCTTCTCTACGATGTTGACGGCATTCCTTCTGGGAATCGCTATCGGGAGCTTCCTCATCGCCACCTTCATCGACTCCAGGGCGAGGCTCGTATCTTGGCTGGGGGCGACCCAGCTCCTCATTGGCCTGTTCGCCATCCTGGCCATTCCGATCCTGAACCACTCGACCCCCGTTCTCCAGCGGTTGGCTGAGGTGTCCCTGGACGCGATGCTCCCCTGGAAGTGGATGGGAATGAGGTTCGCCACGAGCCTCTCGGTGATGCTGGTCCCCACGATCCTCATGGGGATGACCTTTCCTCTGGTGGTCAAGGTCTACACGAAGTCCATCGCCTCGGCGGGCGAGGCTCTCGGTAACGTCTACTCAATGAACGCGGTGGCGGGGGTTTTAGGCTCCCTCCTGGCCGGATTTGTCCTGATCCCTTTGGTGGGGGTCCACCTCGGCATCCACCTGATCGCCACCATGAACGTCGTCATGGGCGGGATTCTCATCCTCTCTGATCCGTCCTCGACCTCCCGGTTTCGGTGGGTAGCGGTCTTCTCCTCGGGAGCGGTGTTCGTCGGCCTGGGAATTTTCTTCCTCACCACAGGGGGGACAAATTCCTGAGCATCGACGGTTTCCCCGTGGCCCGGACTTCTTCCGGGATTCAGCGGTACGGCGTGGAGAAGATTGATTGCGTGGAGCTGGTGCCAGGGGTCCTCAACGCCGCCCGGTGGTTTCCGGAGATGAACCGAGGCGTGTTGGGCGAGCCCAATTACACCGTGATCCGGGGGGATGGCAGGAATTATGCTTTGGTCTCGGATGAGACCTACGACGTGATCTCCATCGATGCCACCTCTCCCAAAATGGCGGGCAACGGGAGCCTGTACAGCCTCGAGTTCTATCGGTTACTCCGGAAGCGGTCGACGGAGGAGGGGCTCCTGGTGCAATGGCTGCCCTTCCATCTCCTGTCGGACGAGGAGACGAGGATGACGGCCAGGACCTTTCAGGCGGTCTTTCCCCGCCACTACCCTCTGGCTGTCACCACTGAGGCACCACGGCGTCCTGGTGGGGACCATCAGCCCCCTGGAGATCGATGTCCAGGCCCTGCGCCGCGAATTGGAGATGGAGACCACCCGGGAAGAGCTGGAGCCCATGTACGTGACGGAGCTCCTGGACTTCCTGAGCTGGTTCGTGATGGGGGAGGAGACCCTCGCTGTGTACGTGGGAGACGCCAGGCTGAACACGGACGATCACCCTACCTGGAGTTCACCCCAGCCCTGGCCTTGTTCATGGCTGGACGGTACCAGGTGCAGAACCTCGCGAGATTCCAGGAGTCCAGGGAAAGCGTTCTCCCCCTCCTCACCAACCTGGGTGAGGGCGAGGAGGAGAGAACCGCCTTCGCGGAGAGGGTGCAGAAGCGGTACGAGGCCACCCAATACGCTCTCCGGGGGGACGTCCTGTACTACCTGGGGCGGCGGGAGGAAGCCCGGGAGGCATACACAAGGGCGATGTTGACGGATCCTGAAAGCCAGGAATGGTTGAAGGCCATGCAGCTCTTCTGAGGGATCCCGAATCGGAGCAAACTGGGCAGAAGTCCAGGGGAACGAGGCCCCAGGCCCGGGGTTAGTCTGCTCGGCACTACCCGAAGATGGAATTCCGGAAAACCAAGATCCCCGCCACCACCAGGGCCATGGCCAGCCCCACCCCCCACACGTGGACACCATAGCTCCGTTCCTCCCTGGGTCGGCGCCTGTTCGTGGAGTAGGTCATTTGAGCCAGGGCCGCTGCCACCATGCTGAAGACCATATGAACCCCCAGGGAACGGTCCAGGAATCGGTTGGTGGTGCTGAAAATCAGAAATAATCCGAGGACGATCTGAAGGTAGATGCTGAAGGTGAAGGCACTGGCCAGCTCCCACATCCGCTTCTGGTATGGTTGCTTCTTGAGCAGTCCCCAGAGGGCGTAACCAAACGCGGCGAGACCCAGAATGAAGACCGCGTAACGTAGCCAGGAATGAAGTCCGTACATATTCGCCCTCTAGTGGCTCACCGACGCGAAGAGGCTGGCGATGGCCAGGGCGGTCTCGGTTGGCCTCTCACTGCTGAGGTTCGTGAGGATGGCGACCACAATTCCCTCTTCCGGGAGGATGACCAGCACGTCACTCCCTCCTGTGGCTCCGCCCGTATGGTAGACCACGCGTCGGCCGTCCCTTTCCATGACGCTCCAGCCGATTCCGTAGCCGGTCTCCCTTCCGTCCAGAGTTTTCTGGGAGGTCCAGAAGAGGCGAAGGGTTTCCGGCGCAAGGAAGTTGCCACCCAGATGAGCCCATCCAAATCGCACCAGGTCCGAGGCTGTTGAGAGGAAACCGCCCCCCGCCCATTTGTTGCTGATGTCTACGTAGGGAGCATTGATGATTCGGCCGTCATCGCCTCGCAGGTAGAAGCTGGCCCTGTGGTAGATCAGGGAGTCCACGTGCTCGGCCACGGTCTCATTCATGGCCAGAGGGTCGAAGACCTCCTGCCGCATGTAGTCCAGGAAGGGCTCCCCTGCGGCCTCCTGAATCACTGCGCTAATCAGGTTCCAGCCATACGACGAGTAGAGGTATTCCGTTCCAGGCTGGTGGACCAAGGGATCGGCTGAGAAGATCTCCAGGGCGTCCAGTACGTCATCGTAGTGGATGCGGCTCAGGTTTTCGGACCCCCGGTAGTGTCGGATCCCAGCAAGATGGCCGCCCAGCTGGCGCATCGTAATGGGCCAAGGCTTTTCCGGGAAGGAGGGTACATACCGTTGGATCGGCGCATCCAGATCGAGGCGATTGCCCTCCACCAACTTCCCGATGGCAGCTGCCGTCAAGGGCTTGGAAATGGACGCGATCCGGAACTTGGTGGAAGGCCATACGGAGACCCTGTTCTCCAGGTCTGCATACCCGAAGCCCTCGGCCCATACGATCTCCCCGTCCAAGCCCACCGCCACAGAGAGGCCGGGAGTGCCCATCCTTTCCATAAAGTCGAAGGCCAGTTGTCGGGCGCCCTCCACTGCCTCCAGGTAGACTCCGGACGACGGCGCCAGGGCGGAAGGCGGGGCTTTTTGGGCGGACAACGGCCCACCTGGGTATGAAGGTCCAAGAGAAAGAAGGAGTGTCATCCCCCAGAAAAGATGGGACTTCTGACGCGTATGATGATTATGTGCGGGGATGGCACTGAAATCTCCGGTCACAATCCTGTTTCCCTGGCACGCCCGGCTCGTCACGGAAGGCCTCCCGTTATCGTTTGATGGTAGGGATCCCAACTGCCGGGCTCTGTGGCTCGTGAGGCCGGCGTCAGGATCTCCAAGATCTGCATTCCGGATCTTATGGAGGGATGCGGTGGGGAGCCAGCCTCGGCCAGAGGGAAACGAGTTTATTGCCAAATCAGGGGATTTGGTCTCTCTTGCGGATCAGGATGAAATGGCCCCGGGACCCGGGGATGAGGATCCGGTGGGTGTCTTCAGGTGATTCGGCCCTCAGGAGTTGGTGCAAAAACAGTACTAGACCCGAAACGACGATGGAGGCTTGATGCGTTCTTTTGGTCTGGCAGTGGTGGCCCTCCTCGCTGGCTGTTCCGTGTACATCCCACAGCCCTTGGACACGCCTCCTCCTGCCGGGACTCAGGTCCGAGCGAAACTCACCACACCAGGTTCCGTACGGGTCTCCAGGCTATTTGGCCTGCCGGTGCAGGAGCTCGAAGGCCAGATCCTGAACATGGATAGGGACTCCTTGGGTCTCAGCCTCCTCTCGGCGACGGAGTACGGGCGGCCCTGGGATTCTGTTGACACCCTGATGGTGGCGAGAGGGGAAATCCTCCAATTGGACGAGAAGCGCGTAGATGGAAAGAAGACGGCTTTCCTCGTCGGCGGGGTGGGGGTGGTTTCTGGAATCGTGATCGGGGCCCTCTTCAGGGCCGCCTCCAGCAGTAAGGATGGTAAGCCCCCGGGGGAGATCGATCAGATCCTGATCCCCCTCTTCTCCTTCCGGCACTGAAAGGTGGGCGGAGTTCCCATGTCGGTGGCTGGAATTGGTTGGGGTGGAAGAAGTCCGGCAAATCGCCCCAGTTGGGGCTGGTGAATGATACTCTCTGACATGGTTGTTTTTGGAGGGGTTGGCTAATACTTTCGGATTAGGGGCGCACCTGGGGTTTCTGGGGTCTTCGATTATTTCACCGCTGGTCCCACCTGTTTCTCGTTCCTGCCAGAAATGAGGCAAACCCGTTGACAGCTCCACGGACGAGGGCACCGTCCTTGGACGACCAACTGATGTTTGCAGGCCGTGTCGGTCCGATTCTTTTTGGACTAGTGGCCTCGGGGATTCTAGCGCCCGGCCTCCTGGCCCAGGGCACGGGGAACGTGCTGGGGAGAATTTCGAGCGGGGTGGCGGGCGCCAATCTAGCCAACGCCTTAGTGTCGATTTCAGGCACCGAGCTAAAGGTCCTCTCCGGGGACGAGGGCTGGTTCTTTCTCACCGGAATCCCTGCGGGTCGCCACGAGATCACGGTTGAACTCCCCGGTTTCGCCGAGGTGAAGGACACCATCGAGGTGGGGCCTGACGCCGCCGTCAAGCTGGATTTCCTGATGGCACCCGACCCGGTTCCCGTTGACGAGTTGGTGGTTTCGGCGGAAGGGCGGGCCATCGGGACGCTAGCCCACCGAAGGGTGATCGGGAGAGATGAGATCGAGCGGCGGGGGCCGAGCACGGTCACACAGCTCCTTCAGGGGCTGGTTCCCGGAGTGACCCAGACCGTGACCAGTGGAGATGTAGGATCGGCCGCCCAAATCCGGATTCGAGGGACCCGTTCGTTGGAGGCCTCTCCCCCCCTCTTTTTCGTTGACGGGATCCGAATCGGAAGCTCCCGTGTCGGTGGGCCCCCGGGTACGGGGGGAATCCTCACCTTCCTGGATAACATCAACCCACGTGATATCGACAGGATAGAAGTCCTCCATGCGGCGGAAGCGACCACTCTTTTTGGTACCGACGCAGTCGGGGGAGCCATCCTCATTTTTACGAAAAGGTGAGGGGGTTCGAAGGCGCCCTCACCCTCGGAGATCACCCTAGAACGGAGCGAGGCTGACCATACTTCGACATTTGCTTGTCCTCGGTAGAAGAACCGAAAGGAACACTGCAAGGAGGAAGGAATGAATCGAACACCTGTACAAGTGCCCAAGGGAATGGGTAGATGCTTATGGCGGATCGCCATGGGATTCTCCCTCATTCTGCTTCTTTCAACCACTGACGTGTTGATGGCCCAGCAAACGGGAACGGTGACGGGGGAGGTCACCAACAGCGCCACAGGACGGGGGATTCCGTCCGCCCAGATCTCCTTAGTGGGCACGGATCTCGGAGGGCTGTCCCAGGCGAACGGCCGCTTTTTGTTACTGAACATTCCGGTGGGGACCTATACGGTTCGCGCAGAGATCATCGGCTACCAGGCTCAGGAGCTGCAGGTCACGGTGGGGGCTGGGGCCGCTGCGACGGCGAACTTTACCCTCAGCGTTCAGGCCATCTCCATGGACGAACTGGTGGTCACCGGCACCGCCGGCGCCTCCCGGCGTCGGGAGATCGGGAACAGCGTGGCCACGGTAAACATCCGTGAGCTGAGTGAGGTGAAGGCTGCAAACAATGTCACCGACCTACTGCAAGGACAGGTCGCGGGCTTGCAGCAGTTCACGACGGAGGGTGCTCCTGGCGCAGGTACCAGGATCCTTCTCAGGGGCAACAACTCCCTCACCCAGGGAAACTCCCCTCTTATATACGTGGACGGTGTTCGGCTGGTGAACTCTCTCCCCACCGACGAGGGATCCCAGCAGATGACCAGCGCCCTGAACCTGCTCAACCCCAGCGATATCGACCGAATCGAGGTCATCCGGGGCGCGGCTGCGACGACGCTGTACGGTACCGAGGCCAATAGTGGAGTGATCCAGATTTTCACCAAGCGTGGTACTGCCGGGCCGGCCGTTTGGAACTTCGGAACCCAGTTTGGCGGCACGAAGCTCACATCCAACAACCTTGGATCGGTCATCGGTAACCACGAGACCTGGCAGGGGATCAAGCCATGGGTGAATACCGGGCTCCAGTACAAACTCGACGGGTCGGTGCGGGGGAGCACCGGGGGGGTCAGTTATTTCCTATCCGGGGAATACGGCTACGAAGGGGGAATCTTCAGCGAGCAGGAGAACGGGAACGACTCCAAGCTGTCGAGCTTCCGGACCAATGTGAGCTTTCAGCCCCTTCCCACCCTCAACATAGCCGCCACCTCGGCCTACTCTCACCGGTTCACCAACTGGGTCCAGAGCGGTGACAACCGCTACGGGGCAATCCTGAACTTTCTCCGTAGCCCCCTGAACTATGTGTCCGGTGACGACCAGTTGATTTTCAACCAGAGGACGACGTCCCTCGACGACCATTTCGTCGGGGGGATAACGGCCACGTACAATCCTATCTCGTCCCTGACGAACCGATTCACTTTCGGACTCGACTGGCGGGATGCCACCAACGACTGGGTCATTCCCCGGGACCACGTCATACGCCCGGACGGGTGGAGGACGCTCAACCGGTGGCGTCGGACTACGATAACCGCCGACTACGTGGGGACCTGGCAGACCAGCCTCATGGAGCAGCTCTCCTCCCAGCTTTCTTTCGGCGGCCAGATCTTCAGCGATTACTCCCACACCCAATTCGGCGAAACGGAGGTGTTCGCCGGTCCCGGTCTGGAACAGACCCTCAACTCCGGTGCACTTCCTGATGCCGGCGAGAGCTTCGAAAAGTCGGTGAATGCCGGATTCTTCCTTCAGGAAATGATGGGCTGGAAGGACCAACTTTTCGTCACAGCCGGGCTTCGGGTGGACGGGAACAGTTCCTTCGGTGAGGACTACGGGCTCCAGGCCTACCCGAAGATCGCGGTCTCCTATGTACTCTCCGACCTGGGATTGTTGCCTGAGGCCATCGACGTTCTCAAACTTCGTGGGGCGATAGGGGAGGCAGGACGGGCTCCCGGCGTCTTCGATGCAGAGAGAACCTGGTCCGCCACTACCGGAAATGAGGACAAAGCCGGGGTGACCCCGAGCAACCTGGGGAACGCCGACCTGGGGCCGGAACGGACCAGGGAGATCGAGCTTGGATTCGAAGGAAGTGCCTTCGACGACAGGATGTCTTTTGACTTCACGTGGTATGACGCAACCACTCGGGATGCTCTGGTAGAGGTTCAGTATCCGCCCTCTCAGGGACTCCCCAACGCCCAGCTCACGAACATCGGTGAGATCCAAAATACAGGGTTCGAGGTCAGCCTGGGGGTGACTCCTGTCCGGTCTCCGGGGCTGACCCTCGACCTGACGGCCCAGTACTCCCACAACAAGAGTGAGGCGAACAACCTCGGTGGTAACGACCTCCAGATCGGTTCGGCTTCCTGGCGGCAGTGGGCCATCGAGGGCTATCCGGTTCCCGGGTACTGGGACCTCAAAGTCAACAATCCCAATGAGATCGCCGATCCCACGTATGACGATTTCGCGTACTACGGGCCGAGTTATCCCACGGATAACCTCAGCCTCAGCACCAGCATCAACTTTCTGGGGCGTTTCACCCTTTATGCTCTAGGGGAAGGAGCTTTCGGCCATTACCACATGGCCGCTGTGGCTCGCCAGGGAGCGATCAGAGGACTTTGGCCCAGCTGCGATGTGGCCGACCCGTCGGCGCAGACTGCCCTCTGGAGATCCCAGTGCGAGGAGTATGAGTGGGCTGCCTGGATCATACCGGCGGACTTCGTCAAGCTCCGGACAGTCTCCCTGACCTACCAGATCCCGGAAGGGCTCTTCCCGGGTGTGTCCCAGTCCAACTTCACGCTGGCGGCGCAGAACCTGTGGAAGAGCACGGACTATGAGGGGCTGGACCCCGAGTTGACCCGAGGGGACGTCGCTCTGGCGGTGCGGGAGTACTACCACATACCGCAGGGCACCACGCTCACGGCTTCCCTACGCGTTGTCTTCTGATCACGGGAGTGAACGATGAATGAGATGACAAAAAGAGCGTGGGGGATCAGAAGTGTAGTGGCATTCACGCTGCTGGCCCTTCCGCTCACGGCCTGTTCTTTCGATGTGGTAAACCCGGGCGTGATCACCGAAGATGCTCTGGAAAGTCCGGAAGCCATCGCCATGATCACGAACGGCTTCATCGCGGACGTCGAAGCGGCCTTTGAGGACCTGGTCCTCCACACGGCACTGGCTTCGGATGAGTTGACCTTTTCAGGAACCCGCTCCTGGCTCTTTTATATGGGTAATGGAGACATGAGGACCACGGACGGGGAGTACACCTACGACGACGCGGCCAAGGCCGTGTGGACTACGGTAATGGGTATCGAGCGGCTCACCGGTCTCGAGGCGAGCCCCGCACAAATCGCGGTGGCGAACCTTTACGCCGGGTACATGCACCGAATCATGGGGGAGACCTTCTGCGGCTACGTTTTCGATGGGGGGGAACTGAAGGCCCGTGAGGAGTGGTTCAACAAGGCCCTCGCCTATTTCCAGGCTGCGGCAGGTGCGGGGGGAGACGTTGGAACCGCGGCCAAGGCGGGGCAGGCTCAGACCCTGGTCCTGCTGGGAAGGGTCTCCGAAGCTGCCGCCATCGCAGCGACGATTCCTGACGGCTTCGTCTGGTACGCCCATTACACTGACCAGGACACCTCCCTTGTCTGGGAGGAAACTCATAACCAGACTCAGGCTTCGGTTTGGGGAACGGCTATCGCAGCCTTACCGGCTCCGGATCCCCGGGCTGTCTGGGTGGACGAAGGTCGGTTCGGCGCCGGTGGATCGGTTGATTACTACCGGCAGGACAAGTACATCAACCGGACCGACGACCACCCGCTGGCACGAGGGTGGGAGATGCGCCTGATCGAAGCCGAAGCCTTGCTCGCCAGCGGGAACCGGCCCGGCGCCATGACGAAGATCAATTACGTCAGAAGCGCTTTCGGTATGCCTGCTGCAGCGGCAGTTACCGACGCCGAGGCCTGGACAGTCCTTAAGCGGGAGCGGCTGGTCACCCTGTGGCTGGAAGGCCGGCGGTTGGCGGATCTCTATCGGCTCAACGACCCGTTCCTCGCCGGGCGGGACTATTGCTTCCCCTTCTCCAAGGGGGAAATCAACTCGAACCTGAACCTGGCCGGGTGCACTGGGCCGGCCTGTTCCTGATCCAAACGGTCTGATCCGGACCGGTTGATCCGGTCCTGCTAGGGCTCGTAATCGGGATAGGGGGACAGCCGGGATCACCGGCTGTCCCCCTATCCCGATTACGGCTTTTTTCGAAGGAGGCGCTGGCGGGAATGTGGGGTCGGCGGACCTCTTTTCCACGCCGGCGATTTGTCAGTTGCCCCTGCCCGCGTACGCTTCCAGCGCCGCCCGAGCGGCCTCCACCAGCTCCCTATGGGCCCGAGTGGGTGGGTAGAGGGAGCCTTGCCGGACTCCTCCCCCGTTGAGGGCCTGGTAGACAGACCCCACGTTCCGCCGGTGCTGGGCCAGAGCCTGTTGGGCCTCAGTGATTCCCTGCGCCTGCCCTGAACCGCCTCGGCCGAAGCCCCCGCCGGGTCCCAACACCCGTGTGAACTCCGCCTGGAGAGCCTGAAGGCCGGTGAGGAAGGCCTCCCGTTCCTCGTACTGGCTCTGGGTGAGGGGCATTTCAGGATCACCTTTCACCACCATGGCAGTGGAGGTAGTGGTTCCTCGGGCGGCCAAGGTGACGGAATAGGTGCCGGGGGAGACGAAATGGCCCCTGTCTTCGATGTTCCGAGGAAGAAGGTCGTGCTCGAAGGCCGCCCAGTTTTCGAGTTCGGTGATGGGGCCAACGGGGTGCCTGAGGTCCCAGTTCACCCGGTGAACACCCTCTTCACTCGGCACCCGGTATTCCCTGACGACCTCGCCATTTGTCCGGGAGATGGTCAGGATGGCGTCTCCTGTCCCGGTTCCCAGCTTATAGGTGATGATGGCCCCGTCCACCGGGTTTTCCCCGGCGAATTCCGCCTGACCCCGGTAGGACGTGTCCTTCCAGTAGGTGAAGATGGTCGCCGGCCTGATGCTGAAGAGGTGGGCATCGGCATTGGCGGCGGCCGGAGTCCACTCCGCCAAGGGCCGGGTGTCGTCCAGGATCCAGATGCTCTGACCGTGGGTTCCAATGACCAGGTCCTTCTCCCTGGGGTGAATAAGAAGGTCATCGAAATGGGTGGTTGGGATGCCAGGCCACTTGGCCCAGCCGGCTCCGGCATCGGTGCTCACGAAGAGGTGATGTTCGGTGCCCAGAAAGAGGACGTTCGGGTTGTCGGGGTGCTCGATGACGTCGTTCACCGAGCCGGAGGGTAGGCCCGCCATCAGGGGTTGCCAGGTGACGCCGAAGTCGGTGGTGCGGAAGATGTAGGGAGAAAAGTCGCCGTCCCGGTGGCCGTCGAAGGCCGCATACGCTGCCCCGGGGGCCAGCCCGGAGGGGGTGATTCGGCTCACATAGGTTCCGGGCCGGATCCCATCTACGTTCGCGCTCGCTTCCGTCCAGGTGGCACCTCCATCCCGGGAGAGTTGAAGGTTCCCGTCATCCATTCCCACCCAGAGGATGCTCGGGTCCAAGGGGGATTCGCCAAGCGTCACTGCTTCCCCGAAGCTTCCCGTTCCGTCGTTCCTGGAGATGGTGATGTCGGCACCCAGGACCCCCATGAGGGGAACCGTGTCCCGGTCGATCCGTTTGGAGAGGTCCACGGTCCGCTCCCAGCTCTCCCCCCGGTCCCGGGAGATGAAGAGGCGGTTCCCTCCGGCGTACAGGGTGGCGGGATCATGTTTGGAGATGATGATGGGAGAGGTCCAGTCGAACCGGTATTCCTCCTCGCCGACAGGTGCCGTGGGTGAAATGTCCAGCATGTCCCCCGTCAGGGAGTTGGTCCGGATGTACGTCCCGTCGTTGGAAGTGCCGTAGACGTACTCGCTCGTGGTCGGGTCCGGCTGCCAGTACATACCGTCTCCGTAGCCCACCTGCTTCCAGTCGTCGTTCACGATCCCCTCCCAACGGCGGGTTCGGGATGGGCCGGCGAAGGAGTGGTTGTCCTGAAGTCCCCCGAAAACGAAGTACGGGTCTCTCATGTCCACGCCGATGGCGTAAAACTGGGCGATGGGGAAGTTGTTGATCTTTCTGAAGGTCACTCCCCGGTCGTAACTCTCATGGAAGCCGGCGTCGCCTCCCAGGTAAAGGTGGTTGGAGTCGTTCGGATCGATCCAAAGGGCGTGATGGTCGGCGTGGACTCCTACATCGTAGGTGGGTCGTACGGCGATCTCTTCGAAGGTGCGGCCCCCATCCTCACTCTTGTGGGAGGAGGTGGCGAGAGCGTAGACCCGGTCCTCGTTGTTTGGATCGATGAAGATCTCGGAGTAGTACATGGGCCGGCTGTTCAAAGCGTTTACCCGTTCCCATGTCACTCCGCCATCCTCAGTCCGGTAGGTGCCCTGTTGGTTCGGGTCGGCGTGCTCGACAATGGCATTAAGGACTCTGGGGTTAGACCTGGATATGGCCAGGCCGATGCGACCTTTGTCCCCGGCGGGGATTCCGTTGGTGAGCTCCCGCCAATTCGCGCCTCCGTCCATGGTCATGTAAATGCCGCTTCCGGGCCCGCCCCCGTTGAATCCCCAGGCTCGGCGAAGACGTTGGTAGGTGGCGACGTAGAGGATGTCCGGATTGGATGGATCCATGACCATGTCGATGACACCGGTGTACTCGTCCACGAACAGGACCTTCGACCAAGTCTGGCCCCCATCCGAGCTCTTGAACAGACCGCGATCGGGGCTCGGGGCCCAGAGGTTCCCCAGGGCCGCCACGTACACCACTTCGGGGTTTGATGGATGAACCTCCACCTTCCCGATGTGCCGGGTTTCCACCAACCCCAGGTGCCTCCAACTCTCCCCCCCGTCGTCGGAGCGGTACATCCCATTCCCCCAGGACGTGCTCTGTCGGTTGTTCTGCTCCCCAGTGCCGGCGTAGACGATCTGAGGATTCGACAGTGCGATGGCCACGTCACCGAAGGTGCTTACGGCGATGGTATCGAAGACATTCCGCCAGGTGACACCCCGGTTGGTGGTCTTCCAAAGGCCACCCGACGCGCTGGCTACGAAGATGGTGGAAGGGTCATTGGGTAGGGCTTCGATGTCGTGGACCCTGCCCCCGGTGACGGCGGGGCCGATCACCCGTGGCTGGAGTGTCCGGAGATGGGCCTCCGAAATGGATGCCGTTCCTTGGGCTCCAACGGCCACCCCGGTAAAGAGAATGGCTAAAGGGCCCAACAGAGTGAACAACCAAGTGCCGGATTTTGTCAGCATGATCCTGTCCGTCCTTTTGAGATCGCTTGAGGCGTGCAGTGGGGAATGGTACTCCGTTCAGAGGATCCCATCCAGGGCTTCCCGAACCACACGGAGGACCTCCTCGTCCATGTCGTCAGCCCCCAACATCCACCGAAGGTAATCGGGTGCGGTGGCCGCGACCTGTGCCAAGGGTTCCCCCCTGTGCTTCCCCCGGCGGAAAACCAACTCTCCATCCCTCCGGTGGAACCAGCGGTCCAACTCGGTCTGGAAGGGGGCCACCTCGTCGCAATATGAATGGAGCCCGTCGAGGGTTCGCGGCAGGTCGGGGTATTTCTGGAGTTGGGCGGACAGGACCGCTGCCGTAGTTCGGATGTCCCCCAAGGCCGTGTGGGCCTCTTCGTGTTCACGGCCCAGGTAGAACCGGGCGGCCGCCGAAAGATCCCGTGGCTCTTGCCGATGAAAGATGACCTGAGCATCGATGAGACGGCGGCCTTGGATCGAAAAAAGGACCCCTGCCCTCTTGAACTCGGCCAGGAGCATCGGGAGATCAAACCGCCGGATGTTGAACCCCGACAGGTCGCAAGCCTCCAGAAGCTCTGCCAGGCTCTTGGCCCTAGCGGCAAAGGAGGGCTCGTCGGCCACATCCTCGTCGGTGATGCCATGGACGGCTGTGGCATCCGGGGAGATTGGAATTCCTGGATTGAACCGTCGAACGGCTTCGAGGACGTCCCCCTGGGGCGAGACTCGGATGATGGCCAACTCGATGATTCGATCCGACAGGGTGCTCAGGCCAGTGGTCTCCAGATCCAGGAACACCAGAGGTCGATCCAGCTCGAAGGGGAGGATCATCTTTCTCTCTCCCGTAGGGTTATTGGGCCGAGGTATCGTCGACGAGTAAGGCGCCTACCAAAGAAACAAGTTGAAAGAGCACGGCTCATACACCATGGTTAAGGGGATTCCCATCTTAAACACTCGCATCGAAATGAGCGATCCCAAAGAGGCTGACATGGCAGACTTCATGCGGGCGGTGGTCATCACCGAATTCGGAGGCCCTGAGGTTCTGAGGGTCCAGGATGTGGAACGACCGGAACCGGGGCTGAGGCAGATTCTGGTCCGTGTGAGATCGTCCGGGTTGAACCGGGCGGATCTCATCCAACGGGTGGGCAAGTACCCAGCACCCCCGGGCTCTCCCCAGGACGTCCCGGGCCTGGAGTATGCCGGGACCGTGGAGGCCGTAGGCCCGGACGTCACCCTCTGGAAGAAGGGTGACCGGGTCATGGGGATCGTCGGCGGTGGTGGGTATGCCGAGTTCGTGGTCGCCCAGGAACGCACGGCGGTCCGGGTACCGGCGGGGATCGGGACCGAAGTTGCGGGAGCGATTCCGGAGGTCTTCATGACGGCTTTCGATGCTCTCTTCCGGCAGATGAAACTCTCCGAGGGGGAAACAGTCCTGATCCATGCCGTGGGGAGCGGGGTGGGAACGGCCGCCGTGCAGTTGACCCAATCGGCGGGGGTTCGGGCCATCGGCACCTCCCGAACCAAAGAGAAGGTGGAGAGGGCTCTGGGGTTGGGCCTGGATGTGGGGATTCTGGCCGACGATTCCTGGCCGGAAAAGGTCATGCAGGCGAGCGGGGGAAGTGGGGTCGATCTGATTTTGGACCTGGTGGGCGGAGCCTATCTGGAGGGGAATCTAAGGGTCCTGGCGAACGAGGGCCGACAGATCGTGGTGGGAGTGCCCTCCGGCCCGAAAGGCCAGATCGACCTCCGGCTCCTGATGGGGAAACGGGCTCTCATCAAGGGGACGGTGCTGAGGGCCAGGCCCCTGGAGGAGAAGATCAGCCTGGCCAGAGAGTTCGAGCACCGGGTCTGCCCCCTATTCGCGGCCCGAAGGGTCGTACCCATCGTCGACGGCACCTTCAGACCTGAAGATGCCCCTGAGGCGCACCGGGTCATGGAAGAGAATCGGAACTTCGGAAAACTCCTTCTCCTTTGGGACTGATCCGGTCCCGCTCCAGGCGCGGGGGAGGGAGGGGGTGGGGCCCCTTGTACAGGCACCGATTCCCGCGCACCTTGCTTCCCTGATGGTCAACTGAACCCTCTCGTGGGAGGCATCCGTGCGCCGCCTTTTCCTTCTCTTCGGCCTAGTTCTTTTCTCGTCCGTCTTCCTGAGCGCTCCGGAAGCCCTTCAAGCCCAAAACACCGGAGTCCCTCCCCAAGTAGATCTGCGGATCTACGACATCATCGCCGGCGTCTCTCCGGCAAGGGTAGAAGCAGACGTTCGGGCCCTCGCGGGCTTCGGGACCCGCAACACCTACTCCGACACCATCTCCGACACCCGGGGGATCGGAGCGGCCCGGCGGTGGATCAAGGCCGAATTCGACAAGATCTCAGCGGATTGCGGTGGGTGCCTGGAGGTATTTTTTCAGGGTCACTTCCGGGAGCAGCAAAACGTCGAAGTGGTCAATGTGGTGGCGATTCAACGGGGAACTGTTTACCCAAACCGCTACGTGATCATGGCCGGTGACATCGATTCCCGGGCTTCCGGAGGGAACGACGGGGAAACGGATGCCCCGGGGGGCAACGACAACGCCACCGGTACTGCCGGGGCCATTGAAGCCGCTCGTCTCCTTTCCCAGTACTCTTTCCCGACAAGCATCGTCTATGCTGCCCTCTCGGCCGAGGAGCAGGGGTTGTGGGGTGGGCGGCACATGGCGGAGGTCGCTCTGGAGGAGGGGTGGGAGATCGTGGCGGTCCTCAACAATGACATGATCGGGAATACGGAGGGGATCGACGGGATAAAAGACAACACCACCTTCCGGGTCTTTTCCGAGCCCAACCCCTTCACCGATGAGCTCGAGGAGTATCAACGCCGTCGGACGTTCGGGGGTGAAGTGGACGGGCCTTCCCGCCAGATCGCCCGGTACGTGGACCGCATCGCCGACCTCTACTTTCCGAACCTGGACGCCACCATGGTCTACCGGCTGGATCGTTTCGGCCGCGGGGGCCACCATCGACCCTTCAATGACCTTGGCTTCCCCGGGGTCCGGATCATGGAGACCCACGAGAATTACAACCGGCAACACCAGGACATCCGGGTCGAAGACGGGATCGAGTACGGGGACGTCGTGGAGTGGGTGGATTTCGACTACGTGGCAAAGATGACGGCGCTGAACGCGTCGGTCATGGCCTCCATGGCATGGGCTCCTCCGGCACCGACGAACGTTCAGATCGGGGGGTCGAACCGGCCCTCCACAGTTCTTGCCTGGGAGCTGGCGGACGATCCGAACCTGGCGGGTTACAAGGTCTACTGGCGGGACACCACAGCCCCCCAATGGGAGCACTTTCGGTGGGCCGGGACGGTGGACACCTATACCCTGGAGAACGTCATCATCGACAACTATCTCTTCGGGGTCGCTGCGGTGGCCAAGGACGGGAACGAAAGCCCGGTGGTTTTTCCGGGGAGTCAGATACGCCGGAGCAGATAAGAGGGCGGATCAGCCTCCGGGTTGATGCCCCGGAGGATGGCTTTCCACCTCCATCTCGGGCTCGGCGTCCATGCCGGGCCCGTGGTGCATGGGCCCGCTGCCCACCATGCCGGTACGCCCACAATCGGGCAACCATGTTGGTGCGGACTGCAAGATTGGTGGCAAGCTGTTTTACGCCGGGGATGGACAGGTGGGGCTCCTGGACCAGTCCCCCCAGGATGGCGTAGGTAGTGGTTCTCCCCGCATGCCACGGAAGGGTGTCCCGGGCACGTCCCCCGCAAGCGACGGCAAACCCACCACACATTCCGATGCAATGGAGGCTGCCGACGAACCCGGCCAGTAAGGCGCTGCCAATAAACCCGAACATGAGGGTAGATTGGCCTTCCGGTTCCCGTCGAGCCAGCCCAATGAGCCTGTCCAAGCCGAGGTTTGGGGCCTGGTTTGGGGCCTGGGTCGGCCCCTCACCTTTCGATGGGCGCGCCGACCAGGTTCCCCCACTCGGTCCATGATCCGTCATAGTTCCGGACATTGGGAAAGCCCAGGAGATAGGTCAGGACAAACCAGGTGTGGCTCGAGCGTTCCCCGATCCTGCAGTAGGCGATTACCTCCTCCTCCTTCTTCATCCCTACTTCAGAGGCGTAGATGGCCCTCAGCTCCCCGATTCCTTTGAAGGTACCGTCATCGTTTGCGGCTCTCTTCCAGGGGACGCTGGCTGCGCCAGGAATGTGCCCTCCCCGGAGGGCCCCTTCCTGGGGATAGTCCGGCATGTGCAACAAGGTCCCGCTGTATTCCTCAGGTGAGCGGACATCGACCAGCCTTCCGCCTTTTCCGAGGTGAGCGACGACGTCGTCTCGAAAAGCACGGATGGGACGGTCGTTTCGTTCAGGGATCGGATACTCGACTGCGGTACGAGCCGTAACGTCCAGGGCCAGGGGCCTCCCCTCCTCTATCCACTTCTTGCGGCCCCCGTCCATCAACCGTGTGTCGGGATGCCCGAAGAGGTGAAATACCCATAGGGCATACGCTGCCCACCAGTTGAAGTTGTCCCCGTAGAAGACCACGGTGGTATCCCGGTGGATGCCCTTTCTTGAAAGGAGCTTGGCAAAGGCATTCGGATCCAGGTAGTCGCGGATGAGCGGGTGGTTCAGGTCGGAATGCCAGTCGATTCTTACCGCCCCCGGAATATGGCCGGTGTCATAGAGCAGCACGTCCTCATCGGATTCCACGACCACCACTGAGGGATCATCGAGGTGTTCGGCTACCCACCCAGTTGATACGAGCTTCTCGGGGCTCGCGTATTCCTTGAACTTCTCCCGGGGATCCAGGGTGGGGCTCATCGTCTGCTTCTCCTTCTCCGGGACAAGCGTGGGGTCAAGCGTGCGCTTTCCCAGCGATGTCCGGAACGGTTGGGGGAATCCATGAAACACGGGGGAGTGGGGATAGTTTCATGTCAGGCGGCGCCTCTCCCCGGCTACCGAACCTCTCCAACGGTCCCGAGTACCATGGGGGCACGGCGCCTCCATCCCAACGAAACACAGGTACGACGAATGTCACTTCCCGAGAAACTTCAAAAGATCGTGGACCGATTCGCCGCCGCGCCCCATGAACTGAAGGGCCAGGCCTTGCTCCAATACGCCAAGCGGGTCCCGCCCCTCCCGCCGGAATACGCCGCCGACCCGAGTCGGTTGGCCCGGGTTCACGAGTGCCAATCCCCTTTCTTCCTGGCCACGGAGGTAGACGAAAAGGGTGGGGTCCACCTCTTCTTCGATTGCCCTCCGGAGACTCCAACCGTTCGGGGTTTCGCCGGGATCATCCGGGAGGGTTTGGAGGGTGAGCACTATTCGGTGGTTCTGGAGGTGCCCACGACCTTCTATTCGTCGATGGGTCTGGAGGAGGTGGTGTCCCCCATGCGTCTGAGAGGGATGCGATCTATTCTTGCGGCCATTCGAAGAAGCATACGGGGTCAGGTTGAGGCTTGACTCCCGGATCAAGGCCGCCGTGACCAATTTCCCTACGAGACGAATCAGTTGCCCATGTACGAGCTCCTCGGGACCGATCCGGAGAACAAGAGACACCACTTTACGAAGGCTTCCCATGTGGTGCCTCGGGATGAGTTGATAACCGAGACCCTGAACTGGTTCGACAAGTACCTCGGGGAACCGGGGGGAGGCTAGCTCCCGAAACGGCGGACAGGATAGAAAAAGAGGGGGCCGGCATATCACCGGTCCCCTTTTCCGATATCTCGGGCCATGGCCCCCCAGGCGCCTACCCCTCCCGCAACCCCAACGCCACCTCCACGATCCTCAGCTGTTCCTTCATGTGATCCTTGGCTTTCCCCTCTGCCGGGCTTGCCCGGTCGGGTCGGGCCACAGGCTTCAGCGGGATCGTGCGGGGCACCACGGTGCGGAGGCGGGGGCCGATGTAGGAAAGGGCGCCCTGGTTCATGGGCTCTTCTTGGGCCCAGGCGACACCCTTCAGATTGGGGAAGGAAGTGACCAGCTCCTCCAGGGCCTCACCCGGGAAGGGGAAGATCTCCTCGACACGGGCGACAGCCACGTGGGTGAGGGCTTCACGCTCTGGGTGGGTCTCCAGGTCGTAGTAGATCTTTCCAGTGCAAAGGACGAGGCGAGTGATCTCCTCCCGGCGTTCCTCCACCGAGGGGTCGTCCAACACCGAGCGGAATGCGCCCTCGGCCAGCTCGGAAACGGGCGACATGGCTTTGGGATGCCGCAGGAGGCTCTTCGGCGTCATCACGATGAGGGGGCGAGCCCGGGGGCTCAGAGCCTGGCGACGGAGCAGGTGGAAGTACTGGGCCGGCGTCGTGGGATAGGTCACGGTGAGGTTGTCTTCGGCAGAGAGCTGGAGGAAGCGTTCCAACCGGGCCGACGTGTGCTCTGGCCCCTGTCCCTCATGGCCATGGGGCAACAGGAGCGTGAGGCGGCCCAACTGCCCCCATTTGGCTCGGCCAGCGGCGATGAACTGGTCGATGATGGCCTGGGCCACGTTCACGAAATCGCCGAACTGGGCCTCCCAGAGAACCAGGTCCGGATCGGACCCGACCTCGTACCCGTATTCGAAACCCAGGACCGCCGTTTCGGTAAGGGGTGAGTTGTAGGCCTCGAATCGTGCCGTTCCGATTTGAGAGAGGGGGATGTGCTCCTTCCCTGTCTCCACATCGTGAAGGACCAAGTGCCGTTGGCTGAAGGTGCCTCGCTCCGAGTCCTGTCCGCTGAGTCGGATGGGAACCCCTTCTTCCAGGAGAGAGGCGAAGGCCAGCGTCTCGGCGTGGGCCCACTCCATCCGGAAGTCAGGGCCGAACTCGTGGGCTCGCCGTTGGAGCTGCCGGGCGAGCTTCGGGTGGACCGTGAATTCCTCCGGAACTTCGAGGGCGGCAAGATTCAGGCGTACGAGGGCATCGAGGGACACCCGAGTTTCCGGCTCCGGTTGCACGCCCTCATCGGTGTCTTCCTCGGATGGAGCGCTTTCTTCCGGCTCGTCTCGGACTTGGTCCTGGGCTTCCCGAAGACGCCTGGCCACCTCCGCCTGGAGAACCTCGGCTCCCTCCTTGGACACGATCCCCTCCCCTACCAACCGTTGGGCCCAGAGGGTGCGGACAGTGGGATGGGACCCGATGCGCCGATATAGCTCTGGTTGGGTGTAGGCAGGCTCGTCACCCTCGTTGTGGCCGTGCCTCCGATAACCGATGAGATCGATGACCACGTCATCGTGGAAACGCGTCCGGTAGGCCATGGCCAGGCGGACCGTTGCCAGGCAGGCCTCGGGGTCGTCGGCGTTCACATGGAAGACCGGGATGTCGTAGCCTTTGGCGAGGTCGCTGGAATAGCGGGTGGACCGGCTCTCCCTGGGTTCAGTGGTGAACCCCACCTGGTTGTTGGCGATGATATGGAGAGTCCCGCCGGTGGAATAACCGTCCAGCCGGGACAGGTTCAGGGTTTCGGCTACGATGCCTTCAGCGGCAAAGGCCGCATCTCCATGAATTAGGATGGGGATGACGGCATCGACTTCCTGGACTCGCTCTTTTTCCGGACCCGAGAACTGCCTGGCCCTGACGAGCCCCTCCACCACCGGGTTGACGAACTCGAGATGGGACGGATTCGGGACCAGACCGACCTTGGCCCTGGCGCCCTCGGAAAGCCGAAACACGCCCTGGGCTCCATGATGGTACTTCACATCCCCGGTCCCCCGCCGGGGGATGCTCAGGGCCGTATCCTTCACGGGTTTTCCCTCGAACCCCTCCAGGATTTCCCGATAGCTCACACCCAGGATGTGGGCCAGGACGTTCAGGCGCCCCCGGTGGGCCATCCCGATGACGATCTCCCGGCCTCCCGTTTTCACCGCCTCTCCGATGGCTTTGTCCAGCATGGGGACCATCATGTCGGTTCCCTCGATGGAGAACCTCTTCTGTCCCAGATAGGCCCTGTGAAGGAAGTGTTCCAGTCCCTCCACCTCGGAAAGGCGGATCAGCAGGCGTTTCTTTTCGTCCTCGCGCAAAGGCCTCATGACGATCCCGGCCTCTACCTGTTCCCAAAGCCACCGAACCTTCTCCGGGTCTTCCAGGTGCTCGAATTCATAACCGACGGACCCGATGTAGGCTTCCTCCAGACGGCGGAGCACCTGGGCCAGGGGCTCATCTCCCCACCGTGGCTCGATAATGGAAGCCGGGATTTCTTCCAACTCCTCCATGCTGGTCCCGAAGAACGCGGGATCCAACTGAGGATGGCCCGGAGGCTCGGAGCCCAACGGATCCAACCTGGCCATCTGATGGCCGTGCCCTCGGAAGGATTGAACCAGCGCCGCGGCTCTGGCTACGAGCCGGAGAAGGCGGTGGACGGATTTCGGGTCCCTGACCTCGGGGCCTGATTCCGCCGGTTGGATGGGGGAGGGCGTGGCCGGGCTTTGCAGCGGCTGAACCGGTGCGTCGGCGACCGGTGGAAGGGTGCCGGCACCTGAGGTCTCCACCGGCGCAGACGTTTCTTGAAGGCATCCCGGAGCCAAGGCATCCGGAACGAGGAGTCCCGCGTCCATCGCAGCCTTTGGCCCCCGGCCGAAAAAAGCACGCCATGCCTCCGGGACCGAGTCTGGAGTCCGGGAGAACTCCTCATAAAGGAGTTGGACGTACCCGGCGTTCTGGTGATCGAAAAGAGGCTCGCTCATGGCTCCACTATTGGGCCCTTGGACTACCTTAGGGGGGCTGACCCTGAAAGCTATGGATTTTCGGGTGGCACGACAGGTTCCCAGGACCCATTGGGCGCTTTACGGGGTAGCCCGTTCCCATGATACGCCCGACGCGCTCCCGGGTTCACGTCCGTAGAATCGAGGAAGTCTTCCGGCCCGGCAATCCCGGGTGCTGGGTCCACCCCGAGTGGGGAACCCGGTTCCCCTGGTTGGTGCAGGGCACGACGGGTCGGGTCCCTGGGGAGGGGGAAGCCGTTTGGGACTTTGCCCTATTCGCCGATCCGCCTGTGCCCGGGGCTCGGGATTCTTGGGAGGGGCTGGGCAGGCGTTTGGGCTTCCCCCAAGTCGCCCACTCCCATCAGGTCCATGGCCGTGACGTGTTGGTCCGCGGAAGGGAAGGTTTGGCCGACGTCGGCCTCGATCTCGGCCCTGACGCCGACGGTCACGTAACTGACTCAAGGGGGCTTCTGCTGGGGGTGACGGTGGCGGATTGTGTACCCGTATCGGTGGTGGATCCACGGGGGCGGGCCGTTGGCCTCCTCCATGCCGGATGGAGGGGCGCGGTCGCCGGAATCCTCGAGAGGGGGTTTGATCTCTTGGGCCATGAGTTCGGGAGTTCGCCGCAGGATCTCCATCTCCACCTGGGCCCTGCCATCTGTGGGGATTGCTACGAGGTGGGTGGAGAGGTCCATGTGGCTATGGGGCTCCCGGAACCGGAGGGGCCCAGCCCCGTGGACATCCGGAATCACCTCGTGTCCAGGGCGTTGACAGCCGGGGTGGGAGAGGCCCGGATTACGGAGTCGGCCTGGTGTACCCTTTGCGGAGAGTCACCGTTCTTCTCCCATAGGAGGGGCGAGCTGGGGCGACAGGTTGGGTTCCTGGGGATCATCCCCTAGGCTCAGTCTTTCGCCACCCCCTCCAGGACCTGGTCTACGTATTGGTCCACTCCGGCCACGACCTTTACCAGGTCTTTTCTCTCCTCGGCCGCGGCGATGTCGGTGGCGAACTGCAAGAACACCTGCCTGACCACATCCCTGGGCTCCAAAAACCGGAGTTGGGGCTGGGGCTGGCGCTTCCGGGGTGTCCGTACCTGAACCGGCGACGCCCTCTTGCGACCGGTACCTCTTGAACGAGCCACCAGGGCCCGCCGACGCTTCACTTGAAGAGGGTATCGGGCGTTGAATTGGCGCTTGCTGAGCTTCCCGATTGAAGGGAA
>JBDRDQ010000208.1:0-2269 GCA_043820695.1 Gemmatimonadota bacterium
ACGTTCTGAAAGACCACCCGGCCCGCCTTCAGATGGCCGTGAAGGCAGCTGTGGAATCTCGGAAAGCCCGGGACGAACAACGGAAAGACCGAGCCCAGCTGCAGGCGAGCGAGGAGCGGTTCCGGCGCTTGGTGGAGACCGCCAATGACGCCATCGTCTCATTCGACTCTGAGGGCACAATCGACTTCTGGAACCCTGCAGCGGTCGCCACCTTCGGATGCTCCCAAAGTGAAGCTCACGGGAAAGACATCTTCTCCTTCCTGGAGGGGGGCGGACGCGAGACGCTTCGCCGGCGAATGAGAGAGGTGGCGGATGAGTCTTCCGGCCCTCACCTGGCGGAATCCCTCAAGTTGACTGGGAGAAGGTCTGATGGAACCGGTTTCCCGGCTGAAGCCTCCCTCTCCGCCTGGCGAAGGCAAGATGCGATCCTCTACAACGCCATCTTCAGGGACACCACCGAGCGCGCCGCCGCCCGTCAGGCCCTGGAAGCCCTCAGCGCACAGCATGAGCTTCTCTTGAGCTCCGCGGGGGAGGGGATCGTAGGCTTGGACCCTGACGGATGCGTAACCTTCGCGAACCCCGCGGCCCTCAGCCTTATCGGAAGACGGGCGGACGAAATACTTGGGGCGCCACTCCGCCCCCTCATTACCGAGAGCGGCCCACAACTCAACCTCGACACACTTTCCGATTGCCCCGCCCTTGCCTCTCTCTGCGGAGGGAGGCTGGTCCGGGCCGAGGATGTCTTTTTCCGGAAGGATGGGGCGCCTTTCAAGGTGGCCTTCTCCAGCACACCCATTCTCGAAGACGGCAGGGTGACGGGGGCAGTCCTGATCTTCGAGGACATTACCGTGCGGAAAGAGCAGGAAAACGCTCTCCGGAAATCCGAAGCCCAATACCGGGGCCTTTTCGAAAACGCTACCTACGGCATCTACCGATCCATGCCGGATGGAACGTTCCTGGCGGCGAATCCGGCCCTGGTTGAGATGCTGGGCTATGACTCCGAACAGGACCTCAAGAGCGTGAATATGGTCCAGGATCTCTATTGGCATCCAGAGGCCCTGGCCGAGCTCCTGCGCCAGGCCGAAAAACACGAATCCGTCCTGCGGTTTGAAACCCAATGGAAAAAGAAGGATGGATCCCCCATTACCGTTTCTCTCAGCGGCCGGGGACTCAAGAACAGGAAGGGGCGGCTGGAAGCCTTCGAGGTCCTGGTGGAAGACCTCACCGAGCGCAGGGCACTGGAGAACCAGCTCCGGCAGGCTCAGAAGATGGAGGCGGTTGGCGAGCTCACAGGAGGGATCGACCACGATTTCAACAACGCTCTGACCGTAATCCTGATCAACTCCGAGTTCATGGCGGCGGCCCTGGAGAGGGGTGAGACGGTTGAGTTGGAGGACGTGTTGGCCAATCGCGACACCGCGAAGAGAGCCTCGTCGATCATCCGGAAGCTCCTCAGTTTCAGCAGGCGGGCAGAGCTCGCTTTGGAACCCATTCACTTGGGTGAAGTTGTGGATGATCTCAACTTGATACTCCGGACGCTGCTCCCCGAAACGATCGATCTTCAGCTGGAGACGGGGGATGGGTCCATGGCCCATGTGATGGCGGATTCCGGAGCCATCGAGCAAATGCTTCTGAACATTTGCACCAACTCCCGGGACGCCATGCCACACGGAGGGCGGATTTCCATTCGGGTCACAACCGAGAGGTTGGAGGAGGAGTACTGTCGTTTTCACCCTGGATTGAACCCCGGCCGCTGGGTGCGGGTGGAGTGTTCGGACACGGGAATGGGGATGGACGCCCAAACCCTGGATAGGATTTTTGAACCGTTCTTCACCACCAAAGCTGTGGAATCGGGCACCGGGCTCGGGATGGCTATGGTCTACGGCCTCACGAAACAGCAGGGCGGATACGTCATGGTCACCAGCGAGCCAGGTGAGGGGACCACGACCCGCCTCTTCTTTCCAGCGTGTGAAGACGAGGTCGCCGAGTTGGTAAAGGAGGGGGCGGTGGAGGTGTCCAGCCTGTAGGAGAAACAAGAAAGGAGACCTGAATGGTGGACCTTTTAAGAACCGAGGGAATCGTGCCGAGGAGACCTTCCCCCGAGGCCCGGTGGCCGGAGCCCTCGGAGACCTCCGTGGTAGTGGTGGACGACGAGCCGGCGGTCTTGAAAGTGCTGGTTCGGTTCCTCGAGGGAAAAGGATACCAGGTGAGGTCTTTTGAATCCTCTCTGGAAGCCAGGGATGCCATCAGCGCCGACTGTCCCGATCTC
>JBDRDQ010000209.1:2500-7846 GCA_043820695.1 Gemmatimonadota bacterium
CGCCATCCCCAGGATAGGGTTTCCTATGGTCGTGCTCCCCTCGTTTGATCTCATCGGGAATCCCGAGGGGGAATGCCCGACAGTTCCACTCGGGCTGGTCGTAGTGACTGCAGCCCACGCAGGGGCGCGGTGGGATCTTGATTTGGGGTTTCTCCAATTTATCCATCCGAGCTTGACCGGTTCGGCTTGATTCCCTCAAAGAGCAGGCCCTGTCGCAACCCGTGCTTAAGAGCCTTCTGAATGTGTACGCGCCCGGCAGGACTCGAACCTGCGACCCTCGGCTTAGAAGGCCGATGCTCTATCCAGCTGAGCTACGGGCGCTTGGGGATAGGAAGCTAATCCAAATCCTCCATGAGGCTCAAGAGGCCGAGAATCGGAAGATCCCTCCGCCTTTCCCAGTACAGTCGGTGGCCTCTACCACCCCCTCGTAGATCCCTGAGTCCTGATCCCACTCCCCCTCAAGGTGCATTCGGCCGGGGCATGCCCCGCCGTAGACCAGTTCCAGGTTGAGGGTCTGGCCGGTGAGTCGGCCCTCCCCTTCCGCCATGAGGCCGGAGGAGGTTTGGAGGGCCCCACGAACGTCACGCCGTCCCCTCCGAACGATCTCCAGCGCTGAGGTGAGCTTTCCCCGCTCGATCTCGATGAAGCCCTGATACACCACCCCTTGGCTGAATCCGGCTTCTGTGGCTCCGGGGCTGGATGGGCCCGGGCCGGAACCTCCGATGACATGACACCCTGCCAGCAGGAGGGGTGCCGTCATGAGGAGCCAGGAGGGAAGTCCGAAAATGGGGCGGCGCTCAACTCCTGGAGACGAGGGCGTACCGGTTTTCACTCGTTCTCCCCTTCCCCCTCGCGCCTTCCACCGTCGGACATGTTCGCCCATTCCCTTACGAACTCATCCAACTGTCTTACTACCAATTGGTGCACGGACCCCTCGGGGAAGGTCTCGTCCTCCGCCATTTCTCCCGCTTCCATCCCGGTAAGAATCGGCCAACCCTCCTCGATCCGATCGATGGCGTAGATATGGAACTTGCCTTCCGCCACGGCTTCTCGGACCCGGCGCCGGAGCGTGAGGTTTTCCACGTTCCGGCGGGGCACGATCACGCCTTGTTTCCCGGTGAGTCCGATCTGTTCGAAGGCTAAAAACACGCCTTCCAGCTTCTCAGTCACCCCACCTACGGGGAGGATGGTTCCGTCCTGACTGACGGCGCCCGTAATACAGATGTCCTGTCGGATGGGGACTCCTGAGATGGCCGAAAGGAGTGCGTACAACTCGGCGGCGGAAGCGCTATCTCCTTCGATTTCCTCATAGAGCTGGTCAAAAGAGAGGCTCGCTGAAAGGAGGAGGGGCTTGGATCGGGCGAAGGTGCGTCCCAGGTACCCAGAGAGGATCAGAAACCCTTTGTTGTGGATCCGCCCGCTCATGAGCGCTTCCCGCTCGAGGTTGATCACGCCGTCGGTGCCGAGGTAGGCGCTGCACATCACCCTGATGGGGCGCC
Organism: Gemmatimonadota bacterium; assembly: GCA_043820695.1. Taxonomy (GTDB): domain Bacteria; phylum Gemmatimonadota; class Gemmatimonadetes; order Longimicrobiales; family Gaopeijiaceae; genus JABDNZ01. The sequence goes on from JBDRDQ010000209.1 coordinate 4,000, forward strand.
CGAACGCCTCGTCACTCACCTGGATCAGGCCTATCCCATGGATCTGTCCCACCTTCTCCCCCTGAGGCTCGAAGGAAAGCACACCCCTCTTGATCAGGTCCAGGAGTTCCCGATGGGGCCGGTTGTTCCGGCGATGCCGGTCATCCAGAGCCCCTTCCACGTGGGCCCTGGACACGGCCTTCGCGCCTTCAGCGGTTGCTACATGTGCGGCCTCCCTCACCAAATCCCTAATGGCCCGGAAGCGTGTGGAGAGCTTCCATTGGTTGCTCGCGAGGCGCGACCCTTCTTCCACTACGGCAGCGACGGCGGTTGCATCGAAGGGCGGAAGGCCTTCCCGCTCGCATCGAGCGGCAACGAAGGAGGCGTAGCCCCTTTCTGCCTCCGGTGTCCTCTCCATGTGGGGAGTAAAGTCCACCTTGACCTTGAAGAGTTCTTCGAATTCAGGGTCAAGATCCTGTATCTGGTAATATGTGCCGGGTTCGCCGATGAGGATGACCTTGACGCTCAGGGGAATGGGCATGGGCTCCAGCGTCTCTGAGACCATCATCCCCATTTCCCCAGACAGGTCGCCGGGCCGGAGTTCACGGGTTCGGAGGGTACGCTTCAGGGCAGTCCAGACCTGGGGTCGTGACAGGATCTCCTCCGCGCGGAGAACCAGATATCCCCCATTGGCACGATGCAGGGCTCCGGGAGCGATGCGTGTGAAGTCCGTAACCATGACCCCAAAGCGGAACTGACCCTCCACCCGGCCCAGGAGGGTTCCGAGGGTCGGATTCGACTCCAAAATCACGGGCGCACCGGAGTGCCGGTCCCTCGTTACGATGGGGTTTACCCGATACCGGAGGAAGAAATCTCCCGAGGTGGGCCCGCCCATCATGGCGGCCGGGTTTTCCGCCTCCTGGCCTTCGGTGGGCGTGAACTGCTCCCAGTTCCGCACGATGTCCGAGGACATTTCATCCAGGTGATGGAGAACGCCGGGACTCTCCTGATAGAATTCTTTCAGGATGGAAAACCGGTGATCGACTACGCTCCGGGTGACCTGCCTGTGGAGTTCATCGGCCAGGTCCGAGGCCTCTCTCTGCAGCTCATGCATTCGCCGTTGAGCGACGAAGAGCTGCTTGCTGGCGTCCCGGATCTTCTCATCGATGGCCTTCCGGGCCTCCTCGGGAAGGCCAGTGTAGACCTCCTTCGTGATGGGTTCCCCTTTTTGAGCCGGGACAACGACCACCCCGTCCTGATTTCCTATCAATGCCACATTCGGGTCGTTTTCCACCTCTTTCCTGAAGGCCTCCATGGCTTCAGAGGCTTCCCGCCCCCGATCCTCATAGATGGCACCCCGCCGGTTTGATACATCGTCGGCCTCAAGGGCCTGGGGGATGGCTCGTTTCAGATCAACCAGGAGGGCGTCCAGGCGGGCCCGGAGCAGCCCCCCCTTCCCCGCCGGAAGCTCGAGGGCCACGGGATGCCGGGGATCCTTGTAGTTGAAGCCGTAACACCATGAGGAAGGCGTTGGCTCCTTCTCCGCCCGGAGCTTTAGCGCTCGTTGGATAAAGGTGCGGCGACCGGAGCCTGCGCCGCCCAATGCGAAGATGTTATAGCCCTTCGACGCCACCGAGACCCCGAAGGCCAGTGCCTTCATGGCCTCGTCCTGCCCCAGCGCCCCGGAGAGAGGCTCGATCTCGGCCGTGGTCTCAAATCCGAGGGAGACGGGCTCGCAACAGCGGTGAAGTTCTTGGGCGGTCAATTCCGAGGACATCGGAGAATATTCCTTCCCGAATGGGTGGCGTTACTTCAGGGCGAACAGGTGCAAAAGTCCTGCCGTTGAATTCTAACCCTTGGGGATGATTTTCGCCGCCCCGGAATTATCGGGGAACGTCTCGGGAAAGAAGTCTTGGGAAGTGCCAAGGATGCCGCTGAAGGTGAACGGCAATGGGAAGGAGCTGCACGGAGTGGGACTGGGCGATGCGCTTCGTTTCAGGCCATTTGAAGGGAAGATGCTCGACGCTCCCCGGGGCCTTCATTTCTTGCAGGGACTTGAAAGGCGCCCGCAATAGGGCCATCTGGCCGACATCGTCCCCCGGTTGTCCGACCCTTTGACCAAAGGGGTGCTCGATCCCCACCAACCGGGGCACACCCGTTGCATCCCAATCGGTCACCGGGAGGGATAATGGTGAGAGGGTCTTGGAATGAGCAAGGAGGTCTTACCCACCCCCCTCGGTCCCCTCCCCGCCACCAACTCTGTCTCCTTTCCGGGTATGTGTATCGAACCGGGGCAGTCGATCATAGGACCTGGACCTCGTTTTCACGCCCGCGCAACAACCTGGACCTTGGCAGCTTTGTTGCACGATCTTTCTAAAGTCCTCGGCTCCGGGAATCGTCACCATTGGGAGGTGGCCAACCATCCGGCCGACGACCTTGCGGTCCATGTGGGGGCCGGACCTTGAAGGGATGACACCAGGGAGGCAGCTAATGTGGAAGAAAGACGATATGCCGACACCGGAAACCACTTGACACCGAGTCGAAGAGAGAACGCCGCGCCCCGAGACACCCCGGCCGGGAGCGGCAACCGGCGAGCGGGCGACCATCGGACCCTCGATCACCATACGGGGGGATGTGAGCGGCGACGAGGACCTTCTGATCCAAGGCCGGGTGGAGGGTTCGGTGGACCTGAAGCTGAAATCGGTCACTGTGGGCACGGAGGGACGGGTCAAGGCGAACATCACGGGCCGCGTGGTGATCGTTGAAGGGGAGGTGGAGGGCGACCTAAAAGCCAAGGAGCAGGTTGTCCTGCGCAGCACCGCGAGGGTGCAGGGGGACATCACAGCGGCGCGTGTGGTGTTGGAGGATGGCGCGAGTTTCCGCGGCGGCGTGGATATGGGCGATCCTTCGGGCCAGGGTAAGCAGACCGCCGGTTCGCCCGCTGCCCAGGAAAAAACCGCGCCGGAGCCGACCAAGGCACTGTCAGAATCGGTAAAGGCACTGCCAGGAACGGGAAAGGACGCCCCCGGCACTACGACGGACAAGGCCACCCCGTAAGTGGATTGGCTGCGCCGGACTGGGCGTGTCCCACCTCAGGAGGAAGAGGCGGCGCCGGAGGAGGCGTATCCGGCGCCCATTGAGCGGGCCGCTCCCGGGGTCTCTGCGCTTCTCTCGGGGTTGAGGGAGGACGGAAGTCACACGGTATTGGACTTCGGTGCGGCAGCGGAGACAAAACTGCGTTTGTACAGCAGGTTCGCACGGCGGATCCGCTTCGCCGACCTGCTCACTCATCCACCTCATGGGAAGGCGTGGGCAGCGGCATTGCGGGCTCTGCCACAATTCCCCGATCAGCCCTACGACCTTGTGCTGGCTTGGAACCTTCTGGACCGCCTCGCCCCGAATGAGCGCCCGCCTCTGGTGGAACGGCTGACCCAACTCACCGCCCGGCGAGCCCGCCTGTACGTCGTGGTGGACGGATCCGAAGAGCCGAACACCCACCCGCTCCGGTACACCCTTCCGGACGTGGGCCGTGTGGGCCAGCAGGTGGTCGGCCCGCCGTACCCGGCCCAGCCCCAACTCCTGCCGGCCGAAATAGAGCGCCTATTGGCGCCATTCCGAGTGGAGCGCGCATTCACACTTCGGCTTGGGTTGCGGGAGTATGTGGCGGTGCGTAGGTGATGGCTTTGGGGTCTGCGACGGCGTCCTTGCTGGTCAGGGCGTTTCAGCTGAGTGGGGTATCCATTTCGCTCTCCTGACCCCAATATGTGGGGGTGACGGAAGAACCGAATCACCCGGTTGGCGGTGTGGACTACCCGCGTACGCTGGCGGAATTCGACAAGTGGTTCTCCTCGGAGAGGGACTGTGCTGA
>JBDRDQ010000210.1:0-2657 GCA_043820695.1 Gemmatimonadota bacterium
GTCAGGCTACCTTCGTCTCCTCCGGTAACCCCTCCGGTTCATTCCTAATTCCACCAAAAGCACTCCACACGTCCTTCGGCTCTCGTACTTCTCCTAAGGCGCTCTCTCTCTTTACCCAGTTTGTCAAAAAGCTCGGTCCACCCAACGCACCCGAGGGGGCGAGGTCGACTAAAAAAGCCGATCTGGTGAAGCGTTTAAAGGTAAATACGACCCCCACGCGAGTCAATGCGGTTGGAGGGCCGAAATCGGTAGGTCCCGCCCTACATTCCGCCCTCTTCCAGAAGGGCGGAAACCTCTTCGGCGGTAACGAAAAAATCGCCCAAATCGGAGCCCCGATCGGGTCCATGCCAATCGGATCCTCCCGCCACCAGAAGCTTCCAAACCCGGCAGAGGCTTTCCAACCGAAGGGTATAGCGGGCCGGGTGCCGGGGGCGATAGACCTCCAGGCCCCGAAGGCCGGCTTGCACCAGCCGGGGGAGGAGGCTTTCCACCCGATCCTCCGGCGGATGAGCCCACACCGGGATCCCCCCCGCTGCCCGGATCAGTTCGATGGCCTCCCCAGGGGAGAGGAGGGAGGTGGGCAGGAAGGCTGGGTGCCCATCTCCGATGTACCGATCGAAGGCCTCGGGAACGGTGGTCACGTGTCCCTCCCCCACCAAAGCCTTGGCCAGATGCGGTCGGCTCAGCGCCGTCCTGTCCGGTCCGGCCGCGGCCGCGACCGCATCGATGGTCACATCGATTCCCTGATCCCCCAAGAGCTGGATCATGCCCCGCATTCGCTTGTCTCTGAGGCGCACCGCCCGCTCTTCATGACGATACATCACATCCGAATAGGGATCCACGAAATAGCCGAGGAAATGAAGCTCCCTCCGGTCGAGGGTACTGCTTACCTCGATTGCGGGCACCACCTGAATCGGTCCCTGGACATCGAGGCGGTTCAGCCGGCGGACCCCGGCCGTAGTGTCATGATCCGCCAGGGCGATGACATCCAACCGGGCCGCTTCACACAGGGCTAGGACCTCCTGGGGAGGCAGAGCTCCGTCGGAAGCGGTAGAGTGAATGTGAAGGTCCAAGCGCATAGTGCCGGCCACATGAGTTATGGAAACGAGGCGAAGGAGATACACCTCCTCGCCTCGCAGGAGTCATCCGGTTCGTAGATCGGGGCGGGGCCGGCGGCGAATCATCCCAACCACCATCTCCTCCCTACTCCTCAGATCGGCTCAGAAAAGGGAACTCTTCCGCTCTTCCCCTCCGGCTTCCTCCGCAAGGTCATCCGGATGGAAGTCGGCCTCCGGAGGCAAATTCTCCGGTGGCCCTTCCCCGGCATATTCTACGAGGGCCGTCAACTCATCACCCTCGACCTTCAAAACGCCACCCGCCACGTAGTACTGTTGGCTTCCTCCCCCCCTAAGGTCGATGGTCATTTCCCCATGACCCAGGAGGGTGATATAGGCGGCATGCCCCGGAAGGATGCCAACCATACCATCCCAAGCCGGGGCCACGACGCTGGCAGCCTCCCCCCGGAATACTTCCTTGGCGGGTGAGACCAACCGAACGGCAAGGGTCGATGCCATCGTACCTTAGCCTTCCATTTCCTTGGCTGCTTCCACCACCTCTTCGATGCTGCCCCTCATATAAAACGCCTGCTCCGACAAATGATCGAACTCGCCGTTGGCCACCCTCTCGAAGGACTCGATGGTGTCATTCAGCTTCACATACCGGCCCGGAGTACCCGTGAAGGCCTCGGCCACGTGGAAGGGCTGGGACAGGAACTTTTGCAGGCGCCTGGCCCGGCCCACGATGACCTTGTCTTCCTCCGAGAGCTCGTCCATGCCCAGGATGGCGATGATGTCCTGAAGGTCTTTGTACCGCTGGAGGATCTCCTGCACCTGGGTGGCCACGTTGTAATGCCTTTCCCCCAGGAACTGGGCGTCCATGATCCGGGAGGTGGAGTCCAGGGGGTCCACAGCAGGATAGATCCCCAGCTCTACGATGGCCCGGGAAAGGACGGTCGTGGCGTCCAGGTGGGCGAAGGCCGCTGCCGGAGCCGGGTCGGAAAGGTCATCGGCGGGCACGTAAATGGCCTGCACCGAGGTGATGGACCCCTCCCGCGTGGAGGTGATCCGCTCCTGCAGCGCACCCATCTCGCTGGCGAGAGTAGGCTGGTACCCCACAGCGGAAGGCATACGGCCCAGGAGTGCCGACACCTCGGAGCCCGCCTGCGTGAAACGGAAAATGTTGTCGATAAAGAGGAGAACGTCCTGCTTTTCAACGTCCCGGAAGTACTCCGCCACGGTGAGCCCGCTAAGCCCTACACGGAGCCGGGCCCCGGGAGGCTCGTTCATCTGCCCGTAGACCAGAGCAGTCGACTCGAGCACGCCGGACTCCTTCATCTCGATCCAGAGGTCGTTCCCTTCTCGGGTCCGCTCCCCAACGCCGGAGAACACGGACTTACCACCGTGCTCCATGGCGATGTTGTTGATGAGCTCCATGATGATGACCGTCTTCCCTACCCCGGCCCCACCGAAGAGCCCTGTCTTCCCCCCCTTCACGTACGGAGCCAGGAGGTCCACCACCTTGATCCCTGTCTCGAAGATCTCGGTCTTGGGTTCCAGGTCCACGAAGGCTGGTGGATCCCGATGGATGGGCCACCGCAC
>JBDRDQ010000211.1:0-6984 GCA_043820695.1 Gemmatimonadota bacterium
CCGGTAAGCGGGTGGCCCAGCTCCCATGGAACCGATACCGGCCCTCGATCTAGATTGGTTCCACATGTCTGCGTGTGGATTGGTTCTTTGTACCACCGTGGGGATGGCGCTGGGTCGGCCACGGGTCCCGGGGTGGGGCCGGCTGGGCCCCGCACACGCGGCCGTGATAGCCGTCCTGGCAGTTCTTCTCACCGGTAGCGCTACGCCCCTGGAGTTATCCGGAGCTTATCGCCAACTGATTCGACCCTTCGCAGCCATCGCCGGCATCATGATCATGACGGCGTGCGTTCGGCGGTCCGGGTTGCTGGAAGCCTTCGCCGGTCGGTTCCTGAACCGAGGCAGCCTGAGCGCGGGAGGGATGTTCACCCTCTCCTTCTTCTTTGCGGCGGTCCTCTCCAGCGTCTTGAACAATGACGCCATGATCCTGCTCCTTACCCCTCTGGTCCTGACGTTGGCCCGCGAGGGTTGGCCGGGGCAGCCCAGGATCCACCGGCTTCACGCTTATGCGGTGTTCGCGGCCATCGGCGTGGCTCCTGTAGTGATAGCCAATCCCATCAATCTTCTGGTCGCAGATCAGGCCGGAATCGGGTTCAACCGGTACTGGCTCCATATGGCGCCTGCGGCCGTCATCTGTTGGCTGGTTACCTGGACAATTTTGGCGGCGTTGTTTCGCCGCGAGCTTCACACGGTCAGGAAGGAGTCCCCTGTCGCCTCCCGCGGTAGTCTTACCACCCAGCAACGGCAGACCGCCCTGGTTCTGGCTGGGATCGTCGTCTCGTACCCCGTTGCGTCCGTATTTCATGAATGGGCTGTAGCCGCGGCGTCCGTGGTTGGCGCCATTGTCCTCCTGAGGGTGGTTCGGGCTCCAACGCGGACCCTTCTCGTGGGCGAGGTAGAGTGGGGAATCCTCCTCTTCATGCTGGGCGCTTTTGCCATCGGCCTTGGGCTTCAAAACGCCGGGGCCGTGGACAGTCTGGCAGGCATCTATAGGGCCGGCGACCTGCCGGCTCTGGCAGCCATTTCAGCTACGGGATCGGCAGCCCTGAACAACCATCCCATGACCATCTTGAACCTTCTGACCCTCCAGTCTACCTCAACGCCTGACCTCCACTACCTAGTCGCCCTGGCCGGAGGAGATCTTGGACCCCGTCTCCTGCCCAGTGGATCCCTGGCCGGGCTCCTGTGGCTGGCTGCATGTCGGAGGCAGGGAGTCCGAGTCCCCCTCAGGTGGTTTGTGACCACGGGGGCCATCACCCTCATACCGGCCCTACTGGTAACCGTGGGCTTATTAGCGCTCCTGAATCATTGACTCAGGCGCTTGAGGACCGAGAGGACCTATTGGTGCACGGGGACGAATATGAAAGGGGCTGGCGTTGGTGCGCGGCTCGGGGTTGGGGAATGATCCCCCGTTCCCTGAGCAGGGGTTAGGTCACTCGGCAACTGTCGGGCATCCCAGAACCTAACCCAGGAGCCATGCACCAACGCCTAGGAATTGGCCGGACTTGACGTCTGTATACGAATCCGTGTACAATATCTTTACTATGCTTACCATCACGATCGATCGAGCTTTGAAAGACCCGGTGTATGGCCAAGTGGCCCACCAGGTGCGTCGACTCATCGCTTCAGGGGAGCTCGAGCCTGGAACGACGCTCCCCTCGGTGCGCCGCCTCGCCGGAGACCTGGGGGTCAACCTGAACACGATAGCCCGGGCGTATCGGATGCTGGAGGTCGAGGGCTTCCTCATCATACGCGGCCGCTCCGGGGTGAAGGTGGCGGCCCCCGCCGAGGAGGTCGAGCGGTCTACCCATGCCAGACTACTGGACGAACTGCGGACGACGGTGGCTCGACTGAGGCAGGCCGGGGTGGCCCCCGACGAACTGTTGGAGTTCGTTCGGAGGGAACTCCTGGACTCGGAGGGCAGAGGAACGGAGGATCGAAATGAGTGAGGTCGTGGTTGTGAACCTGTTCCTCTGGGTCAGGGTGTTTCTGGTGGGCGGCATTTTTCTCATGTTTCCGCGGATTACCCGCAAGGGCTTGCTCTTTGGAGTCTACGTGGGCGAGGAGTTCGCCGAAGGGGACGAAGCCCGAGGTGTGTTGAGAGGCTGGGACCGTGGCTGCGTGATGGTGATGGCCTCGGCCCTTTTTGTGGGGTTGGTAGGAACCCTGGCCGGACACGCGGTGGCCGGAAACCTGACAGGTACGGCCGTTCTCCTACTCGGCGGTGTGGGGCTTTACCTCCGGTCGTACTCGAGGGTCAGGGCGTTCGCCCGGCCTGATGTGACGCGGCAAGGAGGCCGGGCCACGGCTGCCCTCGGAGGTGACGGGTCCAAAGCAGAGACCGTCGCCAGAATCACCCTGGGCATTTGCCTCGTTTCGGCGCTGGCCACTATCGCCTTCGCCCTGATGAACTACCAGGCCATGGGGACCCGCCTACCCACGCTCTGGAGTCTGATCGGTGGGGCGGATGGTTGGACTGAAAAAAGCTACCTCTATGCGATGTATGTCCCAACCTGGAATCTGGTTCTCGGGCAGCTCTTCGCCCTGTTGGCACTCCTGATCGCTTCGGCGAAGCGCTCCCTGCGCGAGGGCCCTGGAGGCCGATCTGCCGAGGCCCAGGATGCCTTCCGGGCCATGACGTCCTATCTGTTCAGTGGCATTGCACTTTTCTACTGCGCCCTCCTGACCCTCTTCTCGGTCCAGGTGATCCGCATCGGACTCTCGGGGGCCCAATCCCTCGGGATTGAAATGCTCTGGATCATTGGCCCGATGATTGTGTTCATTGTGGTCATGGGCGCAGGGGTTTTCTGGATCATACGGCGTTACGGGCAGGGGGGGGCTTTGATGGAACGGGGCTTCTCGGAGGGCGCCCTCACGGGTGGGCTCGCCGATAATGCCCGCTGGGTTTGGGGGGCCTTCTACGTTAACCCGGACGACCCGTCCTGGTTCTTAGAAAGTCGGTTCGGCATCGGCTACTCGACCAATTGGGGCAACCGGAAGGCCGCGTTGTTTAACATTGTCTCGCTGGCGTTGATCCTGTCCTTGGTGGTGCTAGGGTTCTTCCTGTGAGATCGGCCGTCCACCCTGCCGGGGGTGACGTTCAGGCCACTGCCACCAGAGGTTGGGATCATGATCTCATGACAGGCAGGGGTTTCCCCTCCACAGGAGTGATCCCCAGATCGGGTGACGGGGGACCTGTCCTCAGCTCCGGGCCATGCACCAACGCCCCCAATGGGTGACTCCAGGGGTAACCGTGGGGGTGAATCACTCTGGTTTACTCAGGTTTCGTCCCGGTTAGTCCTCTTCTCTATCTTCCTATGAATATTGACCTTATAGAAACCACAACAGACACGCAAGACGACCTTAAATCCGTAGGTCGTGGGTTCGAGCCCCACCCGGCTCACTTTCTTAACATCCAGAGAGATAAGGAGACCTGGCCCCTAGGATTTTTCCTCGGGGGCCATCTTCTTGCTTTTTGGGGCCAAAAGGGTGACTTGGGGGTGACTGAACCTCAGGTGAACGGGACAGAACAGGGCGGAAGGGGAGTGGGGGCGAGGGTTGATGCTCCTCCTCAAAAGGGAATATCGGCTTCCGGGTCAGTGAGCCTAGGGTCCTTGATCTCGTCGTCGGCCTTCTTTTTGAGGACGAGGCGGTCCCTATTCGCCTCAAGCCACTCGAAACCCTCATCAGTCAGCACAAGGCCCCGGTACTCGTCTCCTCCCCCGCGCTTAGGCTGCATAGATTCCCGGCTCCTACGAGAGGCAAGGGCAGGAAATCGGTTCTGATGCCTCCAGCAGCGAAAGTGGCCCGAGAGTCAGAGATCATCATGGGGGGATCGGGCTTTGGAACGGTCTCTGTATCCCTGGATCCCCCATGCCCAGGGCTTCGATTCGGCTCGTTGGCCACCTGGCTTGGATTGTCTTGGTGATCAGGTGGGGAAGGGAAGAGGAACTCAGGCCAATCCCTCGTCGCGCTCATCCAGCAGCGAGGCAATGGAGAGATTCGCCGCCTGGGATCTTTGGGGGGCCTTCTGATAGGTGTCGCCGCGATACCAGCATATACAGCAAACTTGACAACAAGTACAGAAAACCATACATAGAGGTATGAGCCCACGGTACGAGGTCCGAAATCACGTGCGGCGCCACCGGCGCCAACTCCACGACATGACCCAGCAGGAACTGGCTGATCAGGTGGGTGTCACGCGGCAGACGATCCTCTCCATCGAGAGGGGTCGGTACGATCCCTCCATCGGCCTGGCGTTACGCCTCGCCGAAACGTTCGGCGTTCCCGTGGAGACGTTGTTCGAAATCGACTGGGAGCAAGGCCATGACTAGACCGGCTGCAGGGAGAACGCTGCCCCCGCTACCCGGATGGATCGCGGGCGGACTCGTAATTGTCGGGGTTCTACTGTGGATGTTCGTGGCCAAGAGTCTTCTGTTCGTAGCGGGTCTCGGTGCCTTCGGGCCTGGCATTCTGCGCGAGTTGGGCTGGCTCAGGGATCAGGATGAGTTCCAGTGGCGGGCGGCCCATCGCGCCGGATACTATGCGTACCTGATCGGAGGCCTCGCCACGGTCCTCATTGTTTCCTGGCTTCAGTGGCGCGAGACCAACCCCGAGGGCTCGGCCGCATGGATCATGCTCATCCTGATCATCCTGTGGACGGGCTGGCTGTTCAGCGCATTGCTGGCGTATTGGGGAGCGCGAACGGCGGCGTCACGGATTCTGATGACATTTGGATCATTCTGGGCTGTCTTCGTCATCGCAAGCATCCTTGGCGAGTCGCACAGTGCGACGGATTATCTGCTGGGGACACTCATGGCCTGCCTCGTGGTCGCGCCGTTCTTCGTGCTCGCGTGGACCGCCACCCGATGGCCCCGCCGATCGGGCGCGGCCCTTCTTGCCGTGTCCGGGCTCTTCCTCGTGATCTTCGCGCCGGGAGGCGCCAACAACGTGGCCGACAAATTGTTCGGGGCCGCGCTACTGCTCGTGCCCCTCATCGCCTCTGGAGTTGCCCTCCTACGGGATCAGGGCTCCGGCGGAACGGCCAGCGATTCCTCGGGCGATGTGGAAGCGGCTCCGGAGGGGGCAGGCTGAGACCCCGCAACCTCCCCGCCCACAAGCGGATTCCTGCGAGTCGGTAGGCGCCAGTTTCCAACCCTTGTTGGGCTGCTGCCCGGGACGCACCCCCAAGGTCAGGGGCCTTGCTCACCCGGGACAGGAGGCAGAATCGCGGAGCGGAGGCGCTCCAATCCGTCTTGCGAGCGACTCGCTAGCCGCCGTCGATACACCCGCAAGCCCAGATACCCGACAGCCGCGCCAGTCGCCGTGGTGGTCGGCCTTCGCCAGCAGTGAATGGCACCCATCACATTCCGTCGAGCCTGAGGAAGCGCACTGCGTTGTTGTAGAAGATGTCCCGCTTCTCCTCTTCGGTCAGGAAATCGGCCGACTCGATCCCTTCCACCGCCATTCCGATGACCACAGGCCAAACCATCTGGTCTGACCCAAAGAGCAGCCGCTTGCCAAAGCCCGCCTGGACAAGTTCCCGCAGGTAGCTGTGGAATTCTTCCCGTGGGATGATCCAATTGATGGTTGCGAGATCGACGTAGACCTGTGGATACACCGACAGGATTGCCTTCATTTCCTGAAGGTACGGTGCCCCGCCGTGCATCAGGTAGACGCGCAGCCGCGGGTGGCGAACAAGCACTTCCTCGACGAGGATCGGGTTTCCGAGCGTCACACGGAAGTGTGGGCAGCACGGGTCGTACGGCGTCCCCGGGGGGCCGATTCCCGTGTGGATTCCGACTGGGAGGTCCAGCTCCTCGGCAAGAGCATAGTACGGCTCCAGGCGAGGGTCGTTCGGCGCCATGCCGATGTGTTGCAGGACCAACTCGCCCAGAACATGCACGCGACCCGCTTGTATCTCGGCGCGAAGTTTTTCCAGGTCAGGAAGAGGGTTCGTCTCGTCCACGAACACGCCGATAATGATCCTGTCCGGAGCCGCCTCTCGCCACTCGCCAACCGTTTCTGGTGGACCGCTGACGACGGCCTTCACGATGTTGTACCGGTCGAGTTCCGCCAAGGATGCGTCGCGAAGTTCGTCGCTCGTTCTCGCCACGGACGGTTGCCCGGTGACCGGGTTCATTGCGGGTGGCTTTTCGTCGTCCAACCGGTAGGCATGGAGGTGCATGTCGATGATGGGCGGCCTGCGGTCAAGGATTTCCGTCTGGGCCACGGCCGAGTCCACGCGAATCGTCACCGCCACAAGCAGGAACACCAGAAAGGTCAGTCTTTTCATGAGATCCTCCGTCAAGTGCGTGGCTCGATCACCGACCTCGGTCGAGCCTGAACCAGCGGCCCAACGAACAGGGTTGTTTCCAAACTCTACGCGCGGAAGGTGGTGGAGTCGAGGGTTGAGGGTGCGCGGAAGCGATTCAGCTGGACTGCCCCCGGTTCGGGGTCGGTGGGGCCATGGGGATTGAGACCTGACTTGGGGAGGCGGTGGGGTTCGACCCCTTCCCCGTATCCTCGCTTTTGGGCCGATTCTTGTGTCGATTCAAGCCGGCGGATTCCGGCATGGCTTGCCGGCAGGAACGGCAGACCGTGCGTTCTACCAGTGATTCTTACGGCATATTGCCGGGATTTGATGTCTTCCGTGATCGCCTGATTAGCGTGGAAGGTCGGTGGTTCGAGCCTGGTCGTTGTCAGCATCGGAAGCGCGGAGTTCCGTTAGGTTTCGGTTATGGACTTGACACCTGATGAGCAACCCGTCGTCCGTCGTGCTTTGGCGGCGTACGAGGCAAAGAAGGGGCACAAGGGGCCACTCAGAGGCAAGACTGCCGACGAGATACTCGAAGAGTTGAAGCCGTCTCCCGTCCGTTGGTCTGAACTCGCCGCGTTCGTGGTCGATACGGTAGAAGGACCCACCCGAAGGAATCGATAACGTCGACTTGAAGGAGGTAAAGGCTCTGCTGGCCGAGCTAGGCGAGG